>JBPYDY010000340.1:0-4082 GCA_051986155.1 Methylocella sp. | reverse complement strand
CTTGCGTTCTCCTCAGTCGAGCACATCATGCGCGATGTGAATTACGGCTGGCTTCTGCGCTACGCGCACGCCAATGGCGCCTCGATGTTCTTCTTTGCGCTTTATATCCACATCCTCCGCGGGATGTATTACGGCTCCTACAAGGCGCCACGGGAAGTCTTGTGGCTGCTCGGCGTCATCATCTTTCTTTTGTCGATTGCGACCGCGTTCCTTGGCTATGTGCAGCCTTGGGGTCAGATGAGCTTCTGGGGCGCAACCGTCATCACCAGCCTGTTCACGGCTATCCCCGTGATTGGCGATTCCATTACAACCTGGCTCTGGGGGGGCTATGCGGTTGACAACGCTACCCTCAATCGCTTCTTCTCGCTGCATTATCTGCTGCCTTTCATAATCGCGGGCGTTATCGTCTTGCATATTTGGGCTCTGCATGTGCATGGGTCGAACAATCCGGCAGGGATTGAGAAGAATACCGGCAAGGACACTTTGGCTTTTCATCCTTATTTCACTGTCAAGGATGGTTTTGCGCTCGTCTGCTTCCTCGCGCTCTATGCGTGGCTTGTCTTTTACACGCCGAATTATCTCTCCAATCCAGACAATTACATCGAGGCCAATCCGCTGCTAACCCCGGTCCATATCGTGCCGGAATGGTACTACCTTCCATTTTACGCAATTTTGCGGTCGATCCCAAACAAGCTGATCGGAACGGCGGCGATGTTCGCCGCGGTCGTGATCATCGCCTTTCTTCCCTGGCTCGACACTTCAAACGTGAAATCAGCAGCCTACCGGCCGCTGTACAGGATATTCTTTTGGCTCTTAGTAGCCTGCACGGTGCTGCTCGGCTACATGGGATCGCAGCCTCCGGAAGGGGCCTATGTGGTGGCGGCGCGATTCCTGACGATCTACTATTTTCTGTTCTTTTTGGTTATTCTGCCCCTGCTAGGCCGGTACGAAAAAACCAAGCCTCTTCCTCCGTCCATTTACGACGCGGTCCTGGGTAAGCATGGCCATAGGGCTGCGGCGTGCATCGATCCCATGCGCGCCGGCGAGCCCGGACAATGACCGGCTTGTCTCGCCTGCGAGGAGCCATGCGGTGAGCCAACAAAGCGCAGCCTTGCGTGCAAGCGGAATGTTTACCGCTGGTTTTGCGGCAGTCGTTTTGGCCGTTAGCGGCGGCAATGTGCGCGCCGCTGGCACCGCGCAGGAGTCGAATATTTTCGAACAGCGGACGCCGCCGCCTCAGCATTGGTCCTTCGCCGGTCCGTTCGGCGCCTACGATCAAGCGCAGCTTCAACGCGGATTTCAGGTCTATCGCGAGGTTTGTTCCAATTGCCACTCCCTGAAGCTGGTTGCGTTTCGTAATTTGGCCGATCCTGGCGGCCCTCGGTTTTCGGAAGAGCAAGTCAAAGCGCTGGCCGCCGCGTAT
Organism: Methylocella sp.; assembly: GCA_051986155.1. Lineage (GTDB taxonomy): Bacteria > Pseudomonadota > Alphaproteobacteria > Rhizobiales > Beijerinckiaceae > Methylocapsa. The sequence continues at coordinate 2,659 of JBPYDY010000340.1, read as the reverse complement.
AAGATCAAGGATGGTCCAAACGATGCGGGCGAGATGTTCGAGCGCCCCGGCAGGCCATCGGATTATTTCCCCTGGAACTTTGCCAATGAGCAGGCGGCGCGGGCCGCGCTTGGCGCGGTGCCGCCCGACATGTCGCTTCTCGCCAAGGCCCGTTCCTACGAGCGCGGTTTTCCGTTCTTCCTGATCGATTTCTTTACCCAATACCAGGAGCAAGGCCCGGATTACTTATATGCCCTCCTGAATGGTTACACGAAGGACGACGATCCGGCCTGGAACGAATATTTCCCTGGCCACAAGATCGCGATGCCCAAGCCTCTGGACGACGGCGTTGTCGATTACACGGATGGCTCGCCCAAAACCGTTCAGCAATATGCCAAGGATGTTACGGCCTTCCTGATGTGGACCGCCGAGCCAAAACTCGAGAGGCGCAAGAAGCTTGGCATGTCTGTCCTGGGCTTCCTCCTGGCCTATGCTCTGCTCCTCTTCGCCGCAAAAAAGAAAATATGGTCTCGAGCCCACGCGACGCCTCCGGCGGATTAGGCGTGTCCGTTCTCCGCGCGGTGCGCGCCACGCATGGGTGGCGTGCTGGAAGGTGAGCTGGAATTGACTGGCAGCTTCCGATTCTTAGCTCGTGCCGGATGGTATTAGGGCCGCGTGATGCCGATCGCCGAACGCCCGGCTTTGGACTCCGCGCTCGCCCAGGCAAATGCCTGGCCGTTCGAAGAGGCGCGTAAGCTCATCCGCCGGGTCGAGGCAACAGGCCAGAACGAGGTCGTATTCGAGACGGGATACGGGCCTTCGGGGCTGCCGCATATCGGAACTTTTGGCGAGGTCGCGCGCACCGGAATGGTACGGCACACCTTTGAGGTCTTGACGGAAAAAAGGTTCAAGAGCCGGCTTATTGCGTTTTCGGACGACATGGACGGCCTGCGCAAAGTGCCGAACAATATTCCTAACAAGGACCTTGTTGCCGCTCATCTTGGCAAGCCCTTGACGCAAGTTCCTGATCCCTTCGGCACACATTCAAGCTTTGGCGCGCATAACAATGCGCGGCTGCGCGCCTTTCTCGACCAGTTCGGCTTCGATTATGAATTCCTCTCGGCCACGGAATGTTATCTCTCCGGGCGCTTCGATGACGCGCTTCTGCATCTGCTCGCCCGCTACGATGAAGTGATGGCGATCATGCTGCCAAGTTTTCGAGCGGAACGCGCCGCTTCCTACTCGCCTTTTTTGCCGGTCCATCCAAGAAGCGGCATCGTGATGCAGGTGCCGATCGATGCGATTGATAGCGCGGCCGGCACGTTTAGCTGGCGCGATCCCAATACGCAGGAAAAATTTGAAACGAAGGTCACGGGCGGCGCCTGCAAGCTGCAATGGAAGCCGGATTGGGCGATGCGCTGGTGTGCGCTCAAGGTCGATTACGAGATGTCCGGCAAGGATTTGATCGAGTCGGTCAAACTGTCGGGCGCTATTCTTCGCGTGCTTGGCGGCAATCCGCCGGAGGGGTTCAGTTACGAGTTATTTCTCGACGAGAAGGGCCAAAAAATCTCGAAATCGAAAGGCAACGGGCTAACGATCGAAGAATGGCTCACTTATGCCAGTCCCGAGAGCCTGTCGCGTTTCATGTATCAGAAGCCGACCGTGGCGAAGCGCCTTTACTTTGACGTGATCCCGCGCACGGTCGACGATTATCTCGCCTTTCTCGATGCCTATCCGAGGCAGGAGGTCAAAGAGCGGCTCAATAATCCGGTCTGGCATATTCATTCAGGCGAGCCGCCCGCTCCCGAAATCCTGACCCATGGGACGAGCCGCACGTCGATCACTTTTGGCATGCTGTTAAATCTCGCGGCTGTGGCAAACAGCGAGGACCCAGGCGTCCTTTGGGGATTTTTGCGCCGGTATGCGCCAGAGGTTTCTCCGTTGACGCATCCGCGCCTCGACCGGCTTGTGACCTACGCCGTGCGCTATTTCCGCGACTTCGTGCTCCCGGCAAAGAGCTATGCCGAGCCCGATGCGGTCGAGCGGGCGGCGCTCGAAAGACTCGCCGATGCTCTTGCGGCGCTTCCCAAAGGAGCCAGCGCGGAAGAAATTCAATCCCTGCTCTATGATGTCGCGCGCAAGATACCACGCTATCAGGATATGCGAATCAAGGGCGCGACGGCCGAGCGGCCGGGCGTCTCCAATGATTGGTTTGCGATGCTTTATCGAGTCCTCTTGGGCGAGAGCCGAGGCCCGCGCTTCGGCTCTTTTGTCGCGCTTTATGGAATTGACGAAACGCGCGTGCTGATTGCCAAGGCCTTGCGCGGCGAACTCATGCGCGGCCAAGCGACGCGCGACGCCCACCGGTAAGAGGCCAGGGAGCCTAGCCTGGCAAGCAGAGCCATGATGCACGGTTCGTCAACAGAATCCCACAAGCCGGGGCCCATCATCGAGACTAGAATGAATCTAGAAATGTTTCACGTGGTTCGAGACCTGGGTTCGGGGTGTTCTCATTTTGCGGATGGGAGGGGTTGGAATGGGGATGAGGTTGGACCTTTTGGGGATTGCCGCGGTCCTTGACGCGCCGGCTGGCGAGCAAGCGGGCGCAGGCCGTTGGCTTTGCCAATTTTGGCGCGCTCCGGTTCAATCCGCTCCGGCGCATTGCAGCCGGAGGTAGCGC
>JBPYDY010000339.1:0-5634 GCA_051986155.1 Methylocella sp. | reverse complement strand
ACTATTACGAGCGGGATGTTGCGTAGCCGGGCGCCCTCGCCGCTTCGCGCGGTCCGGTGTTCGAGCCGGAACGCTTCCTAATCGTGCTGGGAGAACCGCCGGCGCGCGTATGAGCGCCTCGCGGCGGGCGCAGATGTCTTGCTTTTGCCTCTGGGGCCGAGCGCGCCCCTGTTAAGCCGCGACGCTGCGTTACTTCCGGAAGAGAAATCGCTGCCCAGCCGAGGCGCTCCCGTCCGCGGCCGTCATTCAATTGCGGCGCGGGACGAAGCGAACCTGACAACCCCGGTCCGGGCGGTTCTGGCAGCTCGGCAGCGCCGAAGCCATGCACTCGCGGAGATTCTGGCTGGCTGGCCGAGTACCGAGGAGCCCGAGGTCATGGCTCCCCTCGAGCGGCTTGGCTCAGCCCTTTTGCGTGGGTTGCCGTGGTCAGCTCGGCAATTCCATTGACGCCCACATTCTCCCATGCTATCCCAAAGCTGCCCGCGCGGCGGGTAGGTTGCGTTCTGCCGGCGCGGCGGCCGCCGACGGCGCTTGCGGGGTTGGGAGTGGAAGGGTTTGGCTTCGTCTCGCACTACACCAGCCGCCTTGATGCCAAGGGGCGGGTCTCCATTCCGGCAGCGTTCCGGGCGGTGCTCGCGCGCGAGGGCACAGATGGCCTCTACGTCCATCACGCGCTCGCTCTCGAAGCGCTGGATTGCGGGGGACTGGCCCTGCAGCGGCAAATTGACGAGTTTCTTGCCGAATTTTCCCCTTATTCGGAGGAATTTCAGGATTTTTCCGTGGCGCTTAAGGCCAGAAGCGAAATTTTGAAAATCGATACCGAGGGGCGGGTTATCCTCGGCGAAGGCGCGAAAAACCATGCGGGCATTACCACAGAGGTCGCCTTCGTTGGGCTTGGATTCAAATTTCAGATCTGGGAACCGGGCCGTTTTCGCGTGCATCAGGCGGAGGCCACAAGCCGGTTGCGCGATTTCAGGAAACAGCTCGGTGCCCGGTCCGCGGCGCGGGATTTGGCCCCGCCGCGTCGACATGGAGCACGGGAATGACGTGGGGCCGCGGCGATGAGGAACCTCTCGCCGCAGGCGGACCGGCCCGGCACGTTCCCGTGCTTCGTGACGAGGCCATGGCGGCGCTCGCCTTGCGCGAGGGCGGGCTTTATCTCGACGCCACTTTCGGTGGCGGCGGCTACACAAGGGCGATCCTCGCCATGCCCGGCACCAAGGTCCTTGCGCTTGACCGGGATCCCGCTGCGGTCGCCGAAGGGGCCGCGATTCTGAGCAAGGCCCAAGGGCGGCTTTGTCTCGTTAAGGCACGGTTTGGCAGTCTTGACGCGGCCGCCGCCGCGCAGGGACTTTCCGGCTTTGACGGCGTGGTGCTCGATCTCGGCGTGTCTTCGCTCCAGCTCGGCGATGCCTCGCGCGGCTTCTCCTTCAAGCGCAATGGTCCGCTTGACATGCGCATGGATTGCGAAGGGCCGGGCGCCGCCGAGCTTGTGAATAACGCCGAGGAAAAATCCCTAGCCAACATTTTCCGTTATTTCGGCGAGGTGCGGGCGTCCCGCCGGATCGCGCATGCAATCGTTGTCGATCGCGAGAAAAAGCCCTTCGCGTCGACCGCCGCACTCGCCGCGCTGATCGCCCGTACCGTGCCAAGTAAGCCAGGCGATCTCCACCCCGCAACGCGCGTTTTTCAGGCCTTGCGCATTGCCGTCAATGATGAGCTCGGCGAGCTCGTGCGCGGCCTTACGGCGGCAGAAGCCGTATTGAGAGAATACGGGCGGCTCGTCGTGATCACGTTTCATTCGCTTGAAGACCGGATCGTCAAACAGTTCCTGAACATACGCTCGGGGCGCGGCCAGACGTTTTCCCGCCTTTTGCCCCATGAGTCCCCGCTTCCTGCGCCGACCTTCCGCCTCGTGGGCAAGCAGCCGGTCCCGCCGTCGCGGCGCGAGGTTGCAGCCAATCCGCGTGCGCGCTCGGCGAAGCTGCGGTTCGCCGAGCGCACATCCGCCGCGCCGCTTGGCATCGACCGTCGCCTGATTGCCTTGGCAGAATTGCCCTCGGCCCCGTCAAGAGGCCGCTGATATGGTCCGTCTCCTCAATATCCTTGCGATTGCCTCTCTCATCGGTTCGGCGATCTACGCCTATACCATTAAATACGATACGATCCTGCACGCAGAAAAAATCGTGAAGCTCAAACATGAGATCGAGCGGGAAAAAGACCGGATCGACATATTGCGCGCCGAATGGGCACATTTGACAAGGCCGGAGCGGATCGAGCAACTCGCCCGCAAATTTTTGGATCTGCAGCCGTCCGATTTGAATCAGATCGTCCGGGCGGATGCGCTGCCAGAAAAAGGGCCGAGAATAGACGAGCTTGGAAACAAGCTCGAGGCGCTTGGCCTTGGAATGCCCACAAATACCCCGGGCGATGACGATGACCTTGACTCCGCTCCGTCTGCTGCGCCTTCTGCTGCTGCAAGACGATGAACGCCGGGTGCAATCCAAACAATGAGAAGCGTTTGGCGGGCTTAGAGGCCGGCCGCAAAGCCCGCCTCGTTTCTACGCTCAAGAGCCGTTGCGCCGGCCTTCTGGCCGTAAGGCTTTGGAAGAGCGCGCCGCGCATGAGGCTCATTGCGTTCGCGTTTCTCGCAATCTACGGCATCATTGCGGCGAAGCTTGTCGATTTCGGGCTGCGTCCCGAGGCGCCCGCGAACCATAAGCGCGCGGCCTCCGATACGATCGCTGCGGCGCGTCCCGACATTCTCGATCGCAACGGCAAAATCCTTGCGACCGATGTCAAGGTGATGTCGGTGTTTGCCGAGCCGAGGCGGATTGTCGACAAGGACGAAGCGGTCGAGTTGCTGACCGCGGCGCTTCCCAGCGTTGACGCGCGCGAATTGCGTGAGCGCCTCGGTTCCCGCAAAGGGTTTATTTGGGTCAAACGCGCGGTGACCCCGCAACAGCAAAAAGAAGTGTATCACCTCGGGCTTCCCGGCGTTGGCTTTCAGCCGGAATATAAGCGGGTCTATCCCAACGGATCGGTCGCCGCGCATGTTCTGGGTTTCGCAAACCTCGACGGCATCGGCATCTCTGGGCTCGAGAAATATATCGATGGCCAGGGTCTCGCCGATTTGCACGGCGCAGGATTTAGTCTTACCCGTGATAATTTGACGCCGATCATAACGTCGCTCGACCTCGACGCGACTTATGCACTGCGCGACGAGCTCGCGAAAGGTATCGCCAGGTTCAAGGCCAAGGCCGGGGCTGCGGCTATCCTCGATGTCAATACCGGGGAAGTCATCGCCATGGCCTCCCTGCCCGACTACGACCCGAATTTTCCGGCTGATGCGCTCGATCCCAACCACATCAACCGGCTTAGCATCGGCGTCTATGAAATGGGCTCGACCTTTAAGGCGATCTCGATCGCGATGGCTCTCGACAAAGGCAAGGTCACGCTGCATTCCCGCGTGGACGCGCGCGAAAGTCTGCGCTATGGGCGATTCACGATCCACGATTTTCATGCGACGCACAGGGTCCTGAGCGTGCCGGAGGTCTTCACCCATTCTTCCAATATTGGGACGGCGCGCATGGCCCTAATGGTGGGCGTCGAGGGCCATAAGGCGTTTCTGGCGAAAATGGGGCAGCTTCGCCGTCTGCGCACCGAGCTCCCTGAGTCGGCCGAGCCTCTCGTCCCGAAGAACTGGGGCGAACTCAATACGATAACCATAGCCTTCGGCCAGGGCCTTAGTGTTGCTCCATTGCAGGCCATGATGGCCGTCGGCGCTCTGGCGAATGGCGGCACGCTCATCACCCCGACCTTTTTGAAGCAAAGCGAAGAGGATGCCAAGCGCGATGCGCCGCGTGTCGTCAGGCCGGAAACATCCGAAGCCATGCGCTATTTGATGCGGCTCAACGCCGAAATCGGCACGGCGAAAATAGCCGATATCAAGGGTTATTTCGTCGGCGGGAAGACCGGCACCGCGGATAAGATCGTCCGCGGCCATTATGCCAAGGACCGGGTGCTGACAACCTTCATGGCGGTAGTTCCGGCCGACAAGCCCAAATATCTTTATTTGACGCTCTTGGATGAACCGCAAGGATCGGCCGAGACGGATGGCTACCGCACTGCCGCATGGAACGCGGGGCCGGTGACCGGCAAGATCATCGAGCGGACCGGACAATTGCTTGGCCTGCCGCCGCGCCTTGATCTTCCTCCGCAACCCTTTCCGCTCCTGGCACGGCTGGGTTATGCTGAAGCCAATGTTCCGGCTCATATCACAGGCGGCCATTGATGCGTCTTGCCGAACTTTTTCCTGAGGCTGATATTCGAGCGGAATTGGCGGGACGCATCATCAAGGGTATCAGCGCCGACAGCCGGGTGATGTCGGAAGACATGGTTTTTTTTGCCGTGCCCGGAACTAGGCAGGACGGCCTTTCCTTTGCGCCCCAGGCGGCCGAGCGCGGCGCCATTGCAATTGTTGCCGAAAGCGATCCCGGAAGTTCCATCAGCGGAGCCGCCTTCATCAAGACGGAGAATGTTCGCGGCGCCTTAGCGAACGCCGCCGCGCGCATCTACCCGCGTCAGCCGGAAACGATTGCCGCGGTGACCGGAACGAGCGGCAAGACCTCGGTCGCCGATTTCGCGCGGCAGATTTGGATGGCGCTTGGCAAAGAGGCGGCGTCGATTGGCACCCTTGGCGTTGTTGGAGCCTCCGGCCCGGTGCCAGGGTCGCTCACCACGCCCGATCCCGTGACCTTGCACAAGACCTTGGATGAACTTGTGGGCCGCGGGGTCACACACCTTGCCTTGGAAGCCTCCTCGCATGGGATTTTGCAGCGAAGGCTCGACGGCGTTCGTCTCACTGCCGCAGCCTTCACCAATCTCTCTCGCGATCATCTCGACTATCATCCGACGCTCGAAGCATATTTTGACGCCAAACTGGAGCTTTTTACGAGGCTCCTTGCTCCGGGCGACCCGGCCGTAATCGATGCCGACAGCGAGGTGGCGCAAAAGGTGACTGCGGCTTGTCGAAAGCGCGGCCATCGCATCCTTTCGACCGGGTTGAGAGGCCAGGGGATATGCCTTGCCGAAGCCAAACCAGAGGGCTATGCGACCAGGCTCAAACTTGTCTATGGGAACAAAACCTACACCCCTCTTTTGCCGCTTGCCGGCTCGTTTCAAGCCTCGAACGCGCTGGTAGCTGCGGGCCTTTGCCTCGTGACAGGCAGCGAACCCGGCGCCTTGTTCGCGGCGCTGGAAAAGCTGAACGGGGCGCCGGGCCGTCTGGAACTCGTCGGCCGCTATCAAGGCGCACCGATTGTTGTCGATTACGCGCATAAGCCCGACGCGCTCGACAAGGCCTTGAGAGCGCTGCGCCCCTTTGTGCGCGGAAAACTCATTGTCGTATTTGGCTGTGGCGGCGATCGCGACCCCGGCAAGCGGCCGCTTATGGGCGCCGTGGCCGCGCGCATCGCCGATCGCGTCATCGTAACAGACGATAATCCCCGCTCCGAAGATCCTGGCGCGGTCCGCAGAGCCATCGTGCAAGGCGCGGCAGATTTTAGCAATGTCGAGGAGGTCGGTGGCCGGGCCTTGGCAATCGCCCAGGCGATTTCGGCGCTTGCCCCCGAA
>JBPYDY010000338.1:0-4058 GCA_051986155.1 Methylocella sp. | reverse complement strand
TCCGGCGTTGCGGCGAAGGCGGGCGCTGGCGCAATCGAAACGCTTGGGGCGGGCGGCTACGGATCCTTGCCCGCGCGAGCCAACGCTTGCGCAGCAAATTTCGAGGACGTGCCCCGCGCGGCCAACGATCTTGCCGCGATCCTTTATACGTCAGGGCACGAGGGGCCGCGCGAAAGGCGCGATGGTGCCGCACGAGAATCTTGTCTCAAAAGCCGTGGCGCTCGCCACTCTCTGGCGGTTCTCGCCAAAGGACACGCTCCTCCACGCGCTGCCCCTCTATCATACCCATGGGCTCTTTGTTGGCGTCAACACTGTTTCGTTGAGCGCGGCCAAGATCCTGCTCATGGAAAAATTCGACCCCGGTCAAATCCTGGCGTTGATGCCGCGCGCGACCGTCATGATGGGCGTTCCAACCTGTTATACGAGGCTGTTGCGGCACGAAGACTTGTCGCGCGAGACGGCCGCGCAGATGCGGCTCTTCATATCGGGCTCCGCTCCCTTGCTCGAGGAGACCCACAGGGCATGGCAAGACCGAACGGGTCACATAATTCTCGAGCGCTACGGCATGACAGAGGCCAATATGATCAGCTCGAACCCTTATGAAGGCGAGCGGCGGGCGGGAACGGCCGGCTTTCCTTTGCCTGGCGTTATCTTGCGCATTGCCAATCCCGAATCAGGCGCGGTTTTGGCACAAGGCGAAACCGGCGTCATCGAGGTCAAGGGGCCAAGCGTCTTTTCCGGTTATTGGCGCAGTCCCGAAAAGACCGCGCAGGACTTTCGCAGCGACGGTTTCTTTGTCACCGGCGATCTCGGCCGGATCGATTCGGACGGCTATCTGCATATCAGCGGGCGCGCCAAGGATCTCATCATCAGCGGTGGTCTCAATGTCTATCCGGGCGAAGTGGAGGCCGAGATCAACGCCGTTCCCGGCGTTATTGAGAGCGCGGTCGTCGGTCTGCCGCATGAGGATTTTGGCGAGGCGGTTGCGGCGGTTGTGGTGCGTGCGCCAGGCGCAGCTGTTGATGAATCGTCGATCCAAAATGTGCTGGCAAAAAAGCTCGCCAAATTTAAATTGCCCAAGCGCGTGATATTCGCCGAGGATCTGCCGCGTAATGCGATGGGAAAAGTGCAAAAAAATCCTTTGCGCGAGAGGCTTCGAGATTTGTTTGCCGCCCGCGCGGAAACTTGATCCAAACAGCCGCAGGTCCGCTCCTGCTGCCGGAGAGGCGCAATTACCACGGGCCAAAGAGCCCGCCAGCAAAGGGAGGCGCATAAGCTGGCCAACGCCCGTAGGGGCGGTCGAAGCGGGCTTGCGGATTATGCCGGCGCATCTTGATGCCGCCTTGCAGTTCATCGCTCATGAGGATGACAAAGTCCGTGCCTTTGCCGGTCTCGGAACTCATGCCTTCGTCCGAAACGATCAATGACGATCCAGGTGAAATGACTTCCGCAATGCGGTCGGCGACGTCCCTCGGAATATCGATGCGATCGAGCGCCGCGCCTGCCTCCTGCGGTTCCGGCAACAGAGCGCGCGAGTCCGCTCGGCCGGGCCTATCGCTTTGGCCAGGTTCGCGCGCCTTCATGGAGACGGCGCTCCAGCGTAGATCGTCACCGCCGTTTGCATAGCCGAGGGCAGTGTAGATATGGGTGCCGATCGGCTCGGCGGGGTCGCGGATCGTAACCGGAGCCTCCAATACGGGCTCAAAAGCCTGCCGGACATAAATGCGTTGCGTCTTCCGGCTGATGAAAACAGAGACCGGCGACAACATCCGCGCCATGGCCTCCGAGTCCTTAACGGCGACGACCTTCTCGGCCTCCGCCGCTTGTGCCTCTTCGCGTGCGTGCGCGGCGCCCTCCGCCTTCGCTTGCGCGTCTGCCATTGCGGCGTTCAACTGCGTTTGCGCATCCTCAAGTCTTGCAAGCGCTTCGGATTTCGTCCTCTCCGCGTCATTGATCGCCTCTTGCGAGCTTGCAGCTTCGAGTGCGCCTTGCGCCGCCCTGAGTTGCGCTTCCGCCCGGTACTTTGCGGCCTCCGCAAGATGCGGCAGCCGCAATGCCTCCATGGTCAATCGCGCCGCATTGAGTCTCGCCGCATTCGCTTTGCTTGCCGCCGCACGGGCCGCGGCCATCCGGTCAGAAGCAATGGACTTCAGCAACGCCCGGGACTCTTCCGGGCTTGCCGATGACGGCGAGCCGGTTGAGACGGATTGCTCGTCTGCGCCAGCATCGTCCCAATGCCGGATGAGCGCCTCGAGCGGAATATCGGCGCGCACCGGTTTCGGCCTTAAAAGAAGAGGGTGGGCGATTTCGGCCGGGCGGATATCGTCTCGAGCGACGATGACCCGCATGCCGATTTTGGTCATTTCGAACAGCCGCCGGGCGAAATCATAGGGCATGCGGATACAGCCGTGAGAGGCAGGATGGCCGGGCAGCGGTCCGGCGTGGAGCGCGACGCCCGACCAGGTGATGCGCTGCATGAATGGCATGGAGGCGTCATCATAACGGTTGGAGTAGTGCTCCTCCTCCTTTTGCAGGACGCTATAGATCCCGGCGGGCGTCTCATATCCCGTTTGGCCGCTGGAGACCGGTGCACGCAAGATCCAGCCGTCGGCATCATAGATCGTAATCCGCTGATTACGGAGCGCGACGATCCCCATGAGGGGCTCGCCTGCGGGGCGCGTCTCCGCAATCTCAATCTCGCTTGTCGCCCGGCGATGCATGCCGCCTGCCGGTTGGGCAGCGCCCGCCGCGGCGAGCGCCGCAAGGCCGGTGATGGCGTGGCGGATAAGCCGCGGCATGGCCGCATTCTCCTTTCGGGCGCAAAGGCCCATCATATCGGCGAATATAACGAAGTTATGTCCGCAAGCTATTTCGTTGCCTGGGCTCCCCGCGTGGGGCTCGCCGCACGCCCTCCAAATACGGGTAGTTCGGCACCAAAATCGCGTGTAGCATCGGGCGATTATTGCCTTTTTCGGAGGGGGCAGCCATGTGGTCCCGCGCCTGGGATTATTTGCGCGATGAGGCAAACTTCCGCGTCGTTGCCGGGATTGGCGGCGGGCTTGCCGTCGTCATAGGCGCGATCTGGACGGTGTTCGTTTGGTTTCGTCCATCCGCAAGCGAAAAGCCGAGTGCGCCCCAAAAGCAGATTGAGGCCGATTGCGGCAGCGTCGCCATCGGCGGCGATGTGTCGGGCGCGACGATCACGGCGGGCAGCAGTAACAACTGCCCGAAACCGGGGCGATGACATGCGCACGATCGTCCCCGTTCTTGCCCTCGCTCTAGTTTTCGCACCAGGCGCCTCAAATGTCCACGCGCAGGAGCGGCCGCTGGTCCACGCGGAGCAAGGCAGCGTCGGCATCGGCGGAAATGTCACGAACAGCACAATTGGCGTTCCTTACGAGAAGCTTGAGGAAGCGGTTCGTATAAGGACGAAGGATCTCCGCGACCTCTCGGATTCGGAAAAGCAGACTATTGCGCTCTTGCAGGAGAAGCTCGATCTCAATCAGCGTCAGGTCCAGAGCGCGCTCGAAATCGTCGGCGAAAGAAACATTCCGCCCGAAAAACTTGCGGCAAAGCTGGTGGAGGTCGCAGAAAGATACAAAGCCTTGCAATCGGCTGCTGCGGCACAGCCCGGCGACGACGCCAAAATCACCGCCTTGAAAGCGGAGGCGCAAAAGGCGATCCAGGCCGGCGAGCTTGCAAAAGCGGATGAGAGTCTGGCCAAAATTGAGAAGATCCAAACCGAGGCGCTTGACCGCCTTGCGCTCAATGCCGCGCAAACCAGCGACCAGCGCGGCGATCTAGCCCTGACCCAGTTGCACTATCTCGATGCCGCCAAGCGTTTTGCCGAGGCGGCGGCGAAACTGCCCTTAGGGCATGAAAACGAGCGTTGGAGCTATCTGAACAAGGAAGCGAACGCCCTCTACCTGTTTGATCCCAGTTTTTGATGGTGCATTCTTACCGCCAGAATCAAAGGATGCGCTATGGGCCAGATTTTACATGGGTGCGCCACAACGACAGAGGCAATCCGTCGAGCGATACAGCATAGTCAAGAGAGC
>JBPYDY010000337.1:0-6739 GCA_051986155.1 Methylocella sp. | reverse complement strand
AGGCCTTGAACATCGCAAGCGGCGGCCAGGCCTTCTCGCCCATGGTCGACGGATAGAGAGAGGCCAAGGCCCGCTCCGCAGGCCCAAAGTCGATCGCCGCCAAAAGCTCATCGAGACTCGCTCGCCGCCCAGCGTTTGCATCAAGCCGAAGGACTTCTTGCCCAATTGGCGGCAAGCTTCGACAGCAGACCATTCACCTGAGCCGTTACATTTCCTTTTGCTTCTTCGCTGCTGGTATCGCCCTTGGCCGATACTACGTTGCATATTCTATCGGCAGTGTTGGTGATCAGTTCGAGAGCCTTTTGCTGCGCCTCGAAACTTTCGGCTCGGGCTGCATCATGTGTGGCCGGCGTAGCTGCAATTACAAGCGCCAAAAGGAAAGTTGGAGCGTTCACGGCCGAGTTCCCCGACAGGAGCTCTTCTGCTTGAATAATAGCAGCAACGCAGCTGGGTGTCGTCCCCTAACCAGGGGGCGCGAGAAACCACGGATTATGCTTTGCTATCGCCGTGTCTGGGGACGCCCGTGTCTTAGTTGTATGGGGAGGTGCTAATGAACGCGAATTTGCAGAAGGCGGCACTCGCGATCGGCTTCGGATCGCTTATCGCTGCTTTGCCCGCCGGAACCGCTTGCCCGGCATGTTTCGAGGACGTTGGATGCGCCAACAATCAATACATGTCTATCATGACATGGCAGCTGTACCCTTAAACGCCTACGAGCGCGCCAACGTTCAGAGCGTCCGCGCCGTCGAGCAGCAAAAGGGCTGCTAAATCGAATCAATGCGGATAGGAAATTGCCCGGACGACAATTGAAATAGGCTAAGCGGGCAGTTTGACCCAAGTGCAAATATTCCTCTTGCGGAGGCTAGCCGAGGAGAGAGGACGCGATGAAAATCTATACTAGGGCCGCACTGGCCCTCGTCCCCAGAGAATATATCCGCGTGCACCCACATAGTGGACGGAAGGCAATACATAAATGGACCTTGCGATTTTTATCCATTTGGTGACGGAAGTTTCAGGATCGTGAAAGAACCATGGTTCGCTTACGTAAATCTCCGCTCAGACGAGAGAGACACGGCGGACGGGTCTTGGAACGAGAACCCTAAGTCAAATCATGCGGAAAGCCAACTAGGGGTCTTGGTACATCGCGCAGAATGCTGGTCGAACGAGCGCGCAAGTCATCTGCGCAAAAAAGTGACTAATTAGAGCAATTTCCGCCAACCGGAAACGCACCTCGGGCGCGTCCGAATAGCCAGCGTGGACACCGCAGCATAGACAGTAGGAATGTCACTCGATCCGCATTGCTGTTAGTCTGCTGGCCTAACAAGCCTCACCCGGCCGACGCCTTATATTTCCGCCAGCCGTCGGCGCGCAGCTTGCACGCAGGGCAGGTTCCACAACCAAAACCCCAGTCATGCCGGATCGCACGCACGCCAAGATAGCAGCTATGGGTTTCTTCAACGATGAGGTCGATCAGCGCCTTCCCGCCAAGCGCCTCGGCAAGCCGCCAGGTTTCCGCCTTGTCGATCCACATGAGTGGCGTTTCGACGACGAAGCGGGCGTCCATCCCAAGGTTTACGGCAAGCTGCATGGCCTTGATGGTATCGTCCCGGCAATCGGGATAGCCAGAATAATCGGTTTCGCACATGCCGCCAAAAATGTGTTTGAGGCCGCGCCGGTAGGCGAGGGCCGCCGCAAGCGTTAGAAACAAAAGGTTGCGGCCCGGAACAAAAGTATTGGGCAGGCCCGAAGCACCGGTTTTGATCTCGATGTCATGCGTCATTGCCGTTTGCGAGATCTCCCGCAACGCCTCGATACGCACGAGGTGGTCCTCGCCAAGGCGGTTGCTCCAAGCCGGAAAATCCCGGCGGATTTTTTTCAGGATAGTCTCGCGCTGGCCGAGTTCGGCGTGGTGTCTTTGGCCATAGTCGAAACCGATCGTCTCGACCTGCTCGTGCCGATCGAGCGCCAAGGCAAGACAGGTTGTCGAATCCTGCCCGCCCGAAAACAACACAAGCGCATTGCTCGCCGTCATTGCGCCATGCTCATGGACTGCGGCCGCGCCAGCAACACGGCGTTGCCGCGAAGCGCTGGCATATGCCGATTTATCGAACAATGGCAGGTTTCGCCAGTCATCTCAGAGGGAAATCATCGGCGAGCCAATGGCCCGATGCGCCGCCGCGCCGATTCGAGCGCTCCCGGCCTTTGAGCCGTGGCGCTAAACGGCCGATCCCGGCGTTGCGCCAGGTATCCGTTCCGGCGGGCGGCATGCAAGCCGGATTTCTGTAGCCGAAAATCAAGGGCGCGAGCTTGCGGCAAGGCCCGTGTTGCAAACTCCAAAGCTGGGCGCCTTGAGAGGGACGCCCGGCTATCCCATTTCGTGCCCGGCAAATGGGCAGGCTTGCCTCTTCCAAGATGAAGGAGAAGGCTTTAGATGATGGAAAAATACTTCGGTTGCCAGAAACACGGGCGGCAAGCTCATGGCGATGCAAGGCAAGCAACTCCTCCACTTCGTCTTTGGCGGCGAGCTCACGGAATTGAGCGGCACGGAATTTCGCGACTTGTCGAAGATCGACGTCGTCGGCCTTTTTCCCGACTATGCGTCGGCGCTTCAGGCGTGGAAGGCCAAATCACAGGCCACAGTTGACAATGCCCATATGCGTTATTTCATTGCCCATCTCCATCGCTTGCTTGACCCGGCAAAGGACAACGCCTGAGCAAGGCGTCCGCCCGCTATTCGGGCACGATGCCTGCGTGCAAACTAACCCTTCCCAGTCGAACTTTCCGTGCCTGAGGTAAAAACTTCGCCGCTTCTTTCTGCTTATCGGCTCGCGAGCGCAGCGATCGGCGCGGTGGCGCCCTTGTATCTTTTCTGCCGCGGGAAGATCGGGCGCGGCGATTTCTTGCGCCGCCATGAGAGGCTGGGACTGTCCTATCTCGCAAAGCCCAATTCGGGACTAGCCTTGTTCTATGCGGCAAGCGGAGTCGATGCCCTTGCTTTAATGCTGCTGGCCGAAAGGCTCGGCCAGCTTGGCTTTCGCGTCCTGGTGTCGATGCGTGATTCTGAGGGCGGCCGGTTGCGGCCGCCGCGGCTGGCGACGTTACTCTACCAGCTTGCGCCCCTCGATACGCCGTAATCCGTGAAACGGTTTCTCGAGCATTGGCGGCCGGACCTTGTTTTGGTCTGCGGCGGAGAACTTCCGCTAAACCTCATTTTTGAGACGCGGCGGCGGGCAATTCCTCTTGTTCTCGTCAACGCACGAATGCCTGCTAGGTCCTTCTTAATTTGGCGCAGATTAGGCGGTCTCGCAGCGTCCCTCCTCACCTTGCTCGATGGCGGTTTGGTGCAAAGAGAGGCCGACGCCGAAAGGTTCCGGGCGCTCGGGTTAAGATCCGCCCGGGTCACTGGCAAACTCGAATATGATGTTGCTCCCGCGCCTGCCGACCCAATTGCCTTGGCGCGGCTTGTTGCGCGGATCGGCTCACGGCCGGCATGGGTGGCGGATGGCACCGCCCTTCACGAGAATGAGATCGTGATTGCCGCTCATCGTTACCTTGCGCGGAAATTTCCGGATATTCTCACGGTGATCGTGCCGCATAACCCCAAACACGCGTTTGAAATAGCCCAAACCGCCGCCGAATTCGGGCTTATCGCAGGGCTTCGCGGCCGGGATCGCGAAACTGCGACTTTTCCGGATCTCTATATTGCCTGTTCGCCCGATGAGGCCGGACTATTTTATCGCGCGGCAGGTATCATATTTGCCGGCCGGACAATAAGCGATGGTGCGAGCAAAAACCCGATTGCTGCGGCAAGGCTTGGCTGCGCTATTCTCCATGGTCCCGAGGCCGGCGAATATGAAGATCTTTTTGTAGCGCTCGATAATTCCGGCGGCGGAATGCTGGTGTTCGACGCCGACACCCTCGCCAGACAACTGGCGCTTCTATTTTTCGATAAAGCGGAATTGGACGCTATATCGCTGGCGGCAGCGGAGACCGCAAAGGCTTTCGGGGGCGCAGCGGCGCGCACGATTGACGCCCTCATGCCCTATCTTGCGCAAGTGATGGTGGGCCGGGAGCATGATGCCAGCCGTCAAAGACGGGAACGGGCGGCCGCCACCGCCGGAATTGATCCGGCCACGGCGAGGGGAACGTCGTCCTTCGGCTTGCGAGGTTTGTCAAGGCAAAAGGTTTCCACCTGAGATATTAGTTTTGTAAGGCTCCCGGCGCCCGAAGAGGGCCAAGGCTTACGGGATTGCGCCGCCGCCTCACGCCAATTCTCTGAGCCCCTTTGCCGCTCGCGGAGCAAAATAGGTAAGCATCGCATCGGCCCCCGCGCGCTTAAAGGCTATGAGGCTTTCGAGCATGGCTTTATCGCCGTCGATCCAGCCGTTTTGAGCGGCCGCCATGACCATCGCATATTCGCCGGAGACTTGATACGCGAATGTCGGCACCCCAAAACGATCCTTGACCCGGAAAATAACATCGAGATAGGGCAGGCCCGGCTTCACCATGACGATGTCGGCGCCTTCCTCGATGTCCTGAGCGACCTCTCGCAAAGCCTCGTCGGAATTGGCCGGATCCATCTGATAGGTTCGCTTGTCGCCGACGAGCGTCGCATTCGTGCCGACGGCCTCGCGAAAAGGCCCGTAAAAGGCCGAGGCGTATTTGGCGGCATAAGAGAGGATCTGCACGTCCTCGAAATTTTCCTGATCGAGGCCCGCCCGGATCGCGCCGACCCGCCCGTCCATCATATCGGAAGGCGCAATGACGTCCGCGCCCGCGCGCGCCTGATTTAACGCCTGCTCGACCAATACAAAAACCGTCTCATCGTTCAAAATTTTATCGCCGCGCAAAATCCCGTCATGACCATGGCTCGTATAGGGGTCGAGCGCGGCATCGGTGATGAGGCCGAGCTCCGGAACTTCGCGCTTGATCGCGCGGCATGCGCGGCAAATGAGATTTTCGGGGTCCAATGCTTCGGCAGCTTGCTCGTTGCGCAGCCGCGGATCGGTGAAGGGAAAGAGCGCAAGGGCGGGGATTTTGAGTTCGGCAGCTTCCGCCGCCGCGCGCACGGCGAGATCGATAGAGAGGCGCTCGACGCCGGGCATAGAAGACACGGCCTCGCGCGCGTTGTCGCCTTCGCAAAGAAAAATCGGCCAGATGAGATCGTCCACGCTGAGCGAGGTTTCGCGGACGAGCCTGCGTGCCCATTCGGCCTTGCGGTTGCGCCGCAGCCTTGTTGAAAGATCGAGCTTCGTTGCAGGCGCGTACGCCTCCCGGCCCGCTGCCGGGTAGCTTTTTCGGCGCTCGGGCAAAGTCCAGACCATAAGGGCTTCCTTCTGCGGGCCTTGAACTCTTTAGCACGAAGCGCGCTGAAGCTTGCAAGCCGCCGCGGGACCTGCTTCGCTGCCCAGCCCCCTTCAAGGTGGCTCGAGCGGCGGCGACAAGAGTTCCCGCGCCCGGGCGATTGCCTCATGCCCCGACTTCTGCGCAAAGGCAAGGAGAGCCGGCTCGTCGGAGGCGAGATGGTCGAGCACCGCGGCCAGAAATGCGGGTTCCTCTGCCGCCGCGCGCAGATTATCGCGGCCAAGGCCGGATAGAGACAAAAACCGGGAAAGCCGCGAGAAATCTTCCGCCAAGAAGCCCAAAGCCTCGATTGCCATGGATTCGGCGGCAGCCTTGGCAACCGGCTGGCGCCTGCCGGGCGATGACCCAAAACGAATTTTTTGCATGACAAGCATTTCCCTTACCGTCAATTTCTGCCTTTCTATCACATTTGGGGCTCACGATTTTCCCGCTCATGGGACGGGTGCACAGCAAGGCCGGGTCGCCGCGATGCAAAAGAGCATATTGATCGTCGAAGACAATGAGCTGAACATGAAATTGTTCAACGACCTTTTGGAGGCGCATGGCTACCGGACGTTGCAGACACGCAGCGGAAAAGAGGCGCTGGAGCTGACGCGCCGGCATAAACCCGACCTTATTTTGATGGATATTCAGTTGCCGGAGGTCTCCGGGCTCCAGGTCACGCAATGGATCAAGGCGGATACGGAGCTGCGCCATATTCCGGTGATCGCCATTACGGCCTTTGCGATGAAGGGGGACGAGGAGAAAATAAGGCAAGGCGGCTGCGAAGCCTATTTGTCCAAGCCGATTTCCATCCTCAAATTCCTCGAAACCGTGCGCAGCTATCTTAACGAAACGTGAAGCGGGCAAAGTGGCCAGCCGCCAATGCTTGCCCTATTCGCGGTGTCTTTGCCAATAGCTAAGGTGCGACGTGTTAACTTCCCGCCGCGCAGCGCTTCGCAGCCTCGGAAGCGCTGCCCTTGTCACTGGCGCTTTCGCGGGCACCTGCCAGGCTGCGTCCGCCCATCCCGAGGCTGAGCTGCTCGGAAATTCTCCCGTCCTGGAGAAGGGCCTAACTGGGCAGCGCTACCTGTGAGGCGCGCAGGAAATGCCAGCGATTAGCCGCGCAAGCCGCGTGCCGAGCGCCGCGTCGGCGAAATGCTGCAAGCGACGGATGTGGCGGCGCAATTACCGGCAATCGATGGCCAATATAGCCTCAATCCGTCCCAACACTTCCCACGTTAAATCTTGATTGGCTTTGCTATGAAATTGAGCATTTCGTGCAATCCAGTCAACAGTTCTAAATTGGTGAGAAAGAATTACGTCCTTTAGTTTCGTGCCATTTGGAACAAGCACCTCAAAGCGGCTCGCCGTAACCGTGTTCGTTAGAGGGCAC
>JBPYDY010000336.1:0-7377 GCA_051986155.1 Methylocella sp. | reverse complement strand
GCTTTTCGGTAAATGGATCGCCGACCTGCACCGCGGGGCGTTTTGCTTCCGCATCGGCCTCAAAGGAAGCCGAGGCCATGGCCGCGCCGTGAATGCCATCGCGGCCGGTTTTCGATCCGAGATAGACAACCTTATTGTTTAACCCGCTCGCCTTGGCATAAAAAATCGCGTCTTTCTTGGTGATCCCCACGGCCATGGCGTTGACGAGAATATTGCCGTCATAACCCTTATCAAAATTCACCGAGCCGCCGACGGTCGGCACGCCAAAGCTGTTGCCATAGGCGCCGATTCCGGCAACCACGCCTGCTACGAGATGGCGCGTGCGCGGATGATCCGGCGAGCCAAAGCGCAGTAGGTTCAGGCAGGCGATCGGCCGTGCGCCCATGGTAAATACATCGCGCAAGATGCCGCCAACGCCCGTCGCCGCGCCCTGAAAAGGCTCGATGAAGGAAGGGTGGTTGTGGCTTTCCATCTTAAATACGCAAGCCAACTCATCGCCAATGTCGATGACGCCGGCGTTTTCGCCCGGCCCCTGGATGACCCATGGCGCCTTGGTCGGGAGTTTGCGCAGATGAATTTTTGAGGATTTGTAAGAGCAGTGCTCGTTCCACATCGCCGAGAAAATGCCGAGTTCGGTGGAGGTCGGGGCGCGGCCGATGAGGGCGAGGATGCGCGCATATTCGTCGGGCGTTAAGCCATGCGCGGCTGCAAGCTCGGGGGTGACTTCGGGCTCGGCGGGAGCTGGCAAGGGACCTCGCGATTGAATGCCCATTATTCGACAGTTGCGTTTAATCGCACCACAAGAAATAAGTTGCGCCCCTTCTCCCGCTCGCGGGAGAAGGAGTCAACCGGCAACGAGAGGATCGCGCCGGAAGGCAGAAGGCGTATGAGCTTTGGTGCGCCCACACGAATTGCAGGGGTAGATGGCTGCAAGGCCGGTTGGATCGCGGTAACCGCGACCCCCGAGTCTTTCGAGAAGCCGGAAGTCAAGATCTTTACGAGTGCCGCTGCCTTGATCGCCGAGCTGACACCAAAATCGCTCATCGCGATCGATATGCCGATCGGTTTGCCGGAACGCGCCATCAGGGGCGGGCGCGAGGCCGACTGGGCTGCTCGCCATTTTCTCGGGCGCCAGCGGGCATCGATCTTTCCGGTTCCGTCGCGGCGTGCGGTTTATGCCTGTGCGAATGGCTACCTGCCGGTCTGCATCATAGCGCAAGACACATCGGACCCGCCGAGAAAGCCTTCGAGACAGATCTTCGGAATCTTGCACCGCATCCGGCAAATCGACGAGATCCTGCGGCAAGAACCGGTTCTTCGCGAACGCGTCTTCGAGGTACATCCCGAGCTTTCATTCAAGGTGATGAACGATGATGAACCGCTGCCTGAACCCAAAAAGGCCAAAGGCTGTATAAACCCTAACGGAATGCAGCTTCGCGAGACACTTTTGCAGAAAGGAGGCTTTCCCCGCTCGTTCCTCGATCAGATTGCACCGCGCGGGGCCGGGCGGGATGACTTTTACGATGCGTGCGCTTGCGCCTGGAGCGCCAGGCGAATTTTCGCTGGAAAAGCGCGGGTTTTCCCTTGGCCCCCTCCAATAGACTCGGAGGGACTCGGACAGGCGATCCGGGCTTGAAGCCGCTTAAGCGGCGCGGCAGGTCTCATCATTTGCCCGGCTTGATCCCGAGCCTCAGGAGTTTCGCTGCCGGGCTCGCATAGGGCTCTTGCAGATCGACGTTCCAATAGCGCAGGTCCTCGAGCTTGATTGCCGCGCCCGTTGCGGCGCAGCGCACGAAGCTGCCCGGGCGCAAGACACGAAATTCGCTATTGAGATATTCGAGCTCGGCTTCGTCCGCGGCGATTGGACGGGGTTCGTAACGGTTCATCTAATTCTGGGCTCGATGAAAACGAGTTTCGGGACAATATAGCGCCGATTCGCCAAATTCTCTACTATGCCGAAGGCTCGTACGCGACCGTAGCGTTCGGATCGCGGCCTTGGCGAGGGACGCATTAGTAGCGAACAAAGTCTATAAAGCTAGCAGATTGGACTTTCTTGAATAAAGCCCCTAATTGGCAGTGCAGTGGCGGACGAGTGCAGTGATGGGCCGGGAGCTCATCCGATTCGATGCTGCCGGGATGCGAAGCGAGGCAAAAATAAGGGACCTGCTTCGGCCTAAGCTTAAGCGAGCGGGGAGAGCCATATGGTTTCAAGCGAAGGAACGGCAAAGGTCGTTACGCTTGCCCGGACGGATCCGATCTTTGCGCGTCTGAAAGCAGAGGCGGAGGAGGCCGTTCGCCGGGAGCCGGATATTGCGGCTATTATCTTTACGTCGATTCTCAATCACGATTCGCTTGAAGCGGCGGTCATTCATCGCCTGGCTGGAAGGCTTGGCCGCCGGGCCTTACCGGGCGATTTGATCGAGCAGACCTATAGCGAAGTGATCGCGGCCGACCCTTTGATCAGTGAGGCCTTTCGGGCAGATATCGCCGCGGTCGTCGATCGCGATCCCGCCTGCACGAGGCTCATCGAGCCTGTCCTCTATTTCAAGGGATTTCACGCGATCGAAACGCACAGGCTCGCGCATGCGCTTTGGGTCGCGGGCCGGCGCGACTTCGCGCTTTATCTTCAAAGCCTCTCATCCGAGGTGTTCCAGACGGACATTCATCCGGCGGCGAAAATCGGCAAGGGCATTTTTCTCGACCACGCGACCGGCCTCGTCGTCGGCGCAACCGCGGTGATTGGCGATAACGTCTCGATCCTCCAGAATGTGACCTTGGGCGGAACAGGCAAGGAGCGCGGCGACCGTCACCCGAAAATCAATGAGGGCGTGATGATCGGCGCCGGCGCGAAAATTCTTGGCAATATCGAAATCGGCCACTGCTCGCGCATTGCCGCAGGTTCTGTGGTGCTGCATTCCGTTCCCAATAACAAGACCGTGGCGGGCGTACCCGCGAAGATTGTCGGCGACGCTGGTTGCGCCGAGCCCTCGCGCGTCATGGACCAGCTGCTTGCTCCTGCCGGGGACAACGAGTAACTTCCGCCATCGGGCGGCGGCGATTCGAGATTCGAGGCCAGCCTGTTCTCTGCGGAGCGCATCGTGGACAAGGCGGAGCTGCGTAAATTGCAGGAATTTTTGCGCAAATCCCTCGGCAACCAGGGGATTAAGGTTACACCTTGCAAAGCAAATGCGGACGATGCCGATGTGCAGATCGGCGAGCGCCGCCTCGGCGTGATCACGGTTGACGATGAGGACGGCGACAGGTCTTTTTCCTTCGCGATGAAAATTCCGGTCGAGAGACCGGTGCTGCAGGATTATTTGCGCCGCCTTTTCGAGACCGACAAATTGAAGGTCGTTCCGCGCGGCCGAAAAAACGACTCGGTCGAACTGATGAGCAGCGAAGACTTCATCGGCGTGATTTCCGCCGACGACCCGCAGGCCAAGAGCTTTACTTTGCAGATGGCGATCCTCGATATCGATCTTGAGGACATCTGAGCGTTGGAGCCTTTCCCCGCCAATATCTGCCGCCTACGGGCGCTACTGCCGCCATGAATGCTGAAAACAGCACCTTGATGCGCATGTTTGGCCGGCCCCAAGGTTTTCTCGGCCATCTGGGCGGGCTTGTGATGGCCCGCACGAACAGAAGCTGCGCGCGTTGGGTCGTGGGCCTGCTCGATGTCCAGCCTAGAGATAAAGTGCTGGAGGTCGGTTTTGGCCCAGGGGTAGCCATCCAGCTTCTTACGGGCTTGGCATCTGGCGGATATATCTTCGGCGTGGATCCTTCGGAGGAGATGCTTGCCCAAGCCACACGCCGCAACATGAAAGCAATCAAGTTGAGGCAAGTGGATTTGCGGCGTGGTTCGGTTGCGAGCCTGCCTTTTGCAGACAATAGCTTTGACAAGGCCCTGGCGATAAACTCCATGCAGGTCTGGCCGGACACGCTCGCAGGCCTGCGGGAACTGCGGCGCGTCCTCAGGCCCGGCGGGAAAGCCGGGCTTGGCTTCACGCCCTATTCCGGGCAGTCAAATCGCGGGCTGGCAGAGACCTTAACGTCTGCGGGTTTTGTTCAGGCGCGTGTGGTGGAAAAAGACAAAAATATCTGCGTGGTGGCTCTTAAGCCGTGATGCCACAGTTGGAGCTCAATTTTCGTGCCCCTTTACGCGCTTGACGGGATTTCGCCCCTCGTCCCGCCGGATGGCCAATTTTGGGTTGCGCCCTGCGCCCATGTCATCGGCAAGGTCCAGATTGAAGCTGGTGTCTCCATCTGGTTTGGCGCGGTCCTTCGCGGCGACATCGAGGAGATTTTTGTCGGCACCCGCTCCAACATTCAGGAGGGATCGCTGCTTCACACCGACACGGGCTTTCCCTTGACGGTCGGCCCGATTGTACCATCGGCCATCATGCGATTCTGCGCGGCTGCAGCATCGGCGCAAACGGTCTCATCGGCATGGGTGCAATTTTGTTAAACGGCGCCAGGATCGGCCGTAACTGTATCGTCGGTGCCGGGGCCCTGGTGACGGAAGGGAATTCCGAACGATAGCCTGATCATCGGAAGTCCCGCCCGCCTTGCGCGTAAGCTCGATGAGGCTTCGGCGCAAAGCCTACGCGAGAGTGCTGCACATTATGCCGCTAACGGGCGGCGTTTCGCCAAGGGTCTTGTCGCGATCGGCTGAGCGTCGCGCAACGACGTTTCTTACGAGACCGCTCTACCGGAAGCAGCGTGAGAGATCGCTTCTAAGAGCAGGTGGAAGCAAGGTTTGGCTCGATTGCGCCGGACCCGGCAATCGCCTCCGCTTTGTGCGGCACGGCTTCAAAGGTGACAGTCTCTGCCTCCGCCGCCACAGTCAAAGTCATACCCGCGGCCTTTGCGACGAGGCCGGTGTAATAGGCTTGGACATCCTGCGGCGTCGAGGGCGCGCTCTCTGGCTGTCCGGTAAGGAGCGGAGGCACGTGGCTCGCGAGCTTCGGATTTGACCCTTTGGCCGCCACTTTGATCCGCGCCTCCTCACCGGCGCCGCTCGCCGTAACTTCGATCATGCCCCGGCGCGGCACTGCCGAGGCGGCAACCAGGCATAGATTCAAAATGAGCTTGACCTTATTTTTCGGCATCAAAAGCGTGGGAACATTCCAGCTCAGCTCCATCCGCTCGCGGCCGAAGAGGCCGCGGGCAACCATTTCCGCATCGCCGCTATCGATTGCGGCCCCGGCCGAGCCCGCCGCCCCGAACGCCAGCCGGCAAAATTGCAAACGCGCCGAGGCCTGTTCCGCACTTGTTTTGATTAGATCGAGGGCAAAGCCCCGCATTTCCGCGTCTTTCTCGTCCTCGAGCACCTCAAGCCCATTGATGATGGCGCCAACGGGGCTCACGATGTCATGGCAGACACGGGAGCATAAAAGCGCGGCGAGATCGAGGGGGTCGAGGGCAAATTCGGTCATTGGTCTTCCTTGGCTTTCCGTCCAGATGTCGCGGCAAAATTGCGCCGTGGGCAATGCCCGAAGCTGTCGCCCGCGTGGGCGCGAGATCCGCCCGCAATCTCACGCCAAAGCAACCCCGCGCCGGGCCAAAGCATGAGCGGCCTCTCTCCTAGTCTGCGAATCAGAGGTTAACAAACTCTCGCAGCCCATCAATTGCAATCTGCGCCAACAACATGCGACAATTGCCGGCAGCAGAAATTTTCAAGCAAAGTCCGTGATAGACAACATTGGTTGCAAGATGGCGGCGATCGATCCCGATGGGGCGGCAGAAATTTTTGCTGGTATTTCGCTCGCGGCAGGCGCCGCGGCGATGCGGATTTACGCGGGCGAGAGTTCTGCCAGGAGCAAGGCGGACGGCAGCCCCGTTACCGCGGCCGATGAAGCGGCCGAGGCGATCATCCTCACGCGCCTCGCGGCGCTTTTTCCGGATCTGCCGGTGCTAGCCGAGGAGGCCGCGTCAAAAGGCAGGATGGAGATACGCGGGCCGGCCTTTATTCTGGTTGATCCGATCGATGGGACGCGCGAATTTTTGAGCCGTAACGGCGAGTTCACGATCAACATTGCGCTGATTAGCGACGGTGTGCCCCGCGCCGGAGCGGTCTTTGCGCCAGCCCTCGAAAAACTCTGGTTCGGCGGCAGCGCCGCCAGTGCTTGTAACGCCGCGCCGGGCGCGGCCCTGCCGCCGCCGTCCCTTCGCCGGCCCATTTTTACCCGGCCGGCGCCCGGGCAAGGATGGACGGCAATCCTGAGCCGGTCTCACGCTGATCCCGCAACCGAGGCTTTTCTTGCAAGCCTTCCCGTCAGAGAGCGGCGCTGGGCTGGCTCCTCGCTCAAATTGTGTGCTATCGCGGAAGGAGAGGCCGATGTCTATCCGCGCTTTGGCCCGACCATGGAATGGGATACCGCGGCCGGCGACGCGATCTTGCGCGCCGCGGGAGGCATCGTCGCCGATCCGCAAGGCCACCCGTTGCGCTATGGGAAGTCCGCGGACCATTTTCGGAATGGGCCTTTTATTGCCTGGGGGGATCCAGCGGCTTTGCATTCAGTGTAGATGCGGCGCAGACCGAAAACTGCCTGCTGCGCCTTTCGCTTCCAGGCAGGGTTCTGCCGAACCGCCGGCGCAATTCAGGACTCCGCCAACGCCCGGAGGGCTCACAAAAGTTAGGGGGATCAACGATGCGGAGGTTATCGATTATTGCGGGGCTTGTTATTCTTGGCGTTGCCTTGTCCTACCTGCTATTGTGGCCGACCAAGGGCCAGCCGGTGGCTTGGAAGCCGCCCAAGGCTCCTTCACTTGTGACCGGGCCTTACCGGAAACGACCGGCTCAAGGCGATCCGGCGAATCGCGGTTGGCGCTGGCTATGAGCCGGAATCGATCGCAATCGAGCCTTCTTCGGGCGATTTGCTGACGGGTTATGCGAATGGCACCGTCGTTCACATTAGCCGTGACGGCCAGCATTCGGAGATTTTTGGGAACACGGGCGGCCGTCCGCTAGGGCTCGCCATCTGTCCCGACGGGAGCGTCCTGGTCGCGGATGCGCTCAAGGGACTCGTTCGCATTCGCGCAAAGGGCGCGCCTGCCGAAGTGCTGGCCAAAGAGGCAAATGGCGTCGCCTTCGGGTTCCTGGACAATATTGCCGCCGATGCGCAGTGCCGCTACGCCTATTTCACCGATGCTTCAAGCAAATGGGGCTATGGTCATGTTAGACATCGAGGAGCATGGCGGCCATGGGCGCCTGCTGCGCTATGAGCTTTCCAACGGTAAAATCACGTTGATTATGGC
The DNA here is from genome assembly GCA_051986155.1 of Methylocella sp. GTDB lineage: Bacteria > Pseudomonadota > Alphaproteobacteria > Rhizobiales > Beijerinckiaceae > Methylocapsa. The sequence goes on along the minus strand of JBPYDY010000336.1, from coordinate 120 downwards.
CGGCATCAAATTCGCCATGGGCGTCGTGCTTGGGCCTGACGAAAAATATGTGCAGCTCAATGAGAGGGGTTCCTATCGCACATTGCGTATCGATGTGAGCCAAGAGCATTTCGGAGACGT
>JBPYDY010000335.1:0-5402 GCA_051986155.1 Methylocella sp. | reverse complement strand
GGGCAAAGGCTTTTCGGGTTGCTCCGGCATGGGCTGGCTCCGATTGGGTTTGATCAGGCAACAACATGTCAAAATACCACGCCATGCAATGCCACGGCGATGCAAGAAGGCGTGATGCCAGCGGCGGCAGCGCTGCCTCGCGGGAAAAACGATTCATCCCCGCGTGTGCGGGGAACGCTCTTCTCAAGAAAGCATTGATCTCATTCACTATTCACGATGTCAAAACTACCGGCGTTCTCGGGACGTTCTCTTCTCAAAAATTCACGAAGAATCTAGGTTCGACTTGGGATTCGGCGATCCCGAAAGCCCGCGCAGGCTATTAGCCTTCTCGGAATGCTCCTCCGCAGGGCGGAAAGCTACCAGTCGAAATCCATCATAATCGACCGGAACCCGTCTGTTCACGCCGCAGGTGTCGAACTCGAATCCCGCATCGTTCGGAGCAGACCAGGCGATCACAGTGTTGCCGTCGCCGATTGAGCCCACGACCTGTTCCCAGATCATTTCCCGGCCTTTGCGCGAATAAACGCCGACATAGATGCCCGCTCGTATTTCGAGCAGCCAGACTGCGAGCCGGCCCCGCAGCCAAGGCGACGCGGGGCAGAAGACGGTTATTTCAGCCGTGGGGGAGCCCTGCCTGGTCTTTTGTCCGCCGGTTTAGCGATCAACACGAAGTGATCGCGGCAAATGGCTAGCCCCGCTAGCCCGCAAACGTTGCAACATAATTCCTGTTTGTGATTAAAACGGGCTAAGTGCCTTCAATAGACCGTCTTGTGGCAACCGGAGGAAACGCGCATGAAAATTTGGATTGCAGTTAGTGTCGCGGCAATTGCTTTTGCTAATGCGACACCTGCATCGGCACATATGGAAACGGCCGGCAGGCTGAAAATCGGCCACCCCTGGGTCCGTGCGACGCCAGCGGGGGCGCCAAGCACTTATGCCTGCATCATCGAAATTGACAATGAAGGCGATGAGCCGGAGACACTTATTGGCGCGACCGTCGAAGGGGCCGGGAAGGGCGTGATCTGGCAAATTATCGAAAAAGACGGCAAATTCACCTCAAAGCCCATCGAACACGGGCTCGTTATTCCGCCCCATGGGCATATCGACCTTGCGCCGGACAAATATCAAATCCGGTTCGGCAAAGTCACCAAAGCCTTGGTCGAGGATACGATGGTTGACGGGACACTCGAATTCGAGAAGCTCAAAAGCGCGAAGATCGATTTCGCGGTCGAGGCGGACGACACCGCGCCCAAGGAGGAGCCTGCAACGGCGGCGAAGTAAAGCTCGCTGCGGCAAGCTGCCCAAACGCCGGGGTCGAATGCGAGTCCACCCCGAAGCGGGCCTGCGCCGTCATCATTGGCGCGAATCTCGAATGCAGGGATGCTGCGCGGCTGCCCAAAAAATAACCATCCAAATGGCTGACACGATGCGAGCGAGATTGGCATAGCGCAGCAACAGGGCTTGTTAACCGCTGGCGAAGGCTTCGCATAGCGTGTAATCTGCGGCGATCCTAAAACTGCACTTTGTTTATCAGACGCGGGCAGTATCCTTCTGAGGTGACGGAAAGCAAACGGCCCTCTGCGCGAGCGCCGCATAGTCACGCAGCTAGGAAATGTCAGAAACCCGCAAGCAAGGATGACCATGAACAAGATTTACCCCGATGCACGCTCCGCGATGGCTGGCCTTCTCAAGGACGGGATGACCTTGATGTCGGGCGGCTTTGGTCTATGCGGCATCCCTCAGCTCTTGATCGAGGCAATCCGCGATATTGGCGTTAAGGATGTGACCGTGATCTCGAACAATGCTGGCGTCGATGGCGTGGGTCTCGGGATTTTGCTCGAAACAAGGCAGATCAAAAAAATGATCTCGTCTTATGTCGGCGAGAATAAGCTTTTTGCCGAGCTCTTTCTTTCGGGCAAGCTCGAGCTCGAATTCAATCCGCAAGGCACGCTTGCCGAACGCATCAGGGCCGGCGGCGCGGGCATTCCAGCGTTTTTCACCAGGACCGGCGTTGGCACCGTCATTGCAGAGGGGAAAGAGCTGCGCGCCTTCGACGGCGTCACTTACGTCATGGAACGCGGACTCGTTGCCGACGTCTCCATCGTGCACGCGTTTAAGGGAGATAGCGAAGGCAATCTCGTCTATCGCAAGACGGCGCGGAATTTTAATCCAATGATGGCGGCGGCGGGCAAGGTGACGGTGGCAGAAGTCGAGCATTTGGTTCAAGCCGGAGAAATCGATAAGGACGCGATCCATACGCCGGGCATTTTTGTCCAGCGAGTTGTGCACACCCCGAACGTTGCCAAGCTCATCGAACAGCGCACCACGCGCCCCCGCGCCGCTTGAGGAGGATTTTAATGGCCTGGACCAGGGATCAAACGGCGGAACGCGCGGCCAAGGAATTGCGCGACGGCTTTTACGTCAATTTGGGGATTGGCATTCCGACGCTGGTCGCAAATTTCATTCCGCCCGGGATGGATGTGCAACTCCAAAGCGAGAATGGCATGCTTGGCATGGGGCCATTCCCCTACGAGGGCGAAGAGGATCCCGATCTCATCAATGCCGGTAAGCAAACGGTTACCGAGCTGCCGACGACGAGCTATTTCTCTTCCGCCGACAGTTTTGGCATGATTCGCGGCGGCCACATCGATCTTGCGATTCTCGGCGCGATGGAGGTAACCGGGCGCGGCGACCTCGCCAATTGGATGATCCCCGGAAAGATGGTGAAGGGCATGGGCGGGGCGATGGACCTCGTTGCCGGGGTCAAGCGGGTCGTCGTGGTCATGGAGCATTGCGCGAAGGGTAAGCCGAAGCTTCTGCATAAATGCACTTTGCCGCTGACGGGGACCGCCGTCGTCGACCTCGTGATCACCGATCTCGCGGTATTCGAGATCGACAAGGCGGGAGGCACGGGCATGACTCTCATCGAGCTCGCCGATGGCGTTTCGCTCGGCGAGGTCAAGGCGAAGACCGAGGCTTCGTTCAAAGTGGCGCCGGACCTCAAGACGAAGGCAGCTTGAGCAAGCTTTATACCACCCGGGCAAACACCAAAACATCGACTCGGCTGGCGCCGCCGCGCAACAGCGCGCGCGATGCGGCGTTTGCCGTCGCACCAGACGTCATGACGTCGTCGATCAGCACAATTGCCCGGCCCTCGATCCGCGGGGCCATGGCGATATCGACCCGAAACGCCCCTTGCAGATTGAGCGCCCGCTGCGAACGCGAAAGGCCAACCTGGGGCGGCGTCGGCTTGACCCGCGCCAGCACAAACGGGTCGACCGGAACGCCGCAGGGGGCCGAGACGGCTTGCGCCAAGGCATTGGCCTGGTTGTACCGGCGGGCTGTCAGCCGTGTCCGGTGCAAGGGAACTGGCACGAGCAGCTCGGCCTCCTCCAAAAGCTCGCGCCCTGCGCGGGCCATCCAGGTTCCGATGGGCTTGGCGAGTTCCAGCCGGTCGTAATATTTCAGCCGGTGTACCAGTGCCCGGACCGGCCCGTCGTCGAAATGCGCGACCGCCCGGGCGCGGCCAAAGACCGGAGGATCGGCCACCGCCTCCGGCGAAAGCAGTTCATCGCTGCCCAAATCCGCGGCAAAGGGGGTGCCCAGCCGGTTGCAATAAGGGCGCTCGATGAAGCGCACTTGCGCCCAGCAGGCGGCGCAAAGCGCGCCTTCGGCCTCGGTAGCATGCCGGCAATTGAGGCATGCGGGCGGAAACACAATATCGACCGCGGCGCGCGCGATGCGCTGCAGCGACGCCAGACACCATGACGCGGCCTTATCTCTCAGATAGCTCATAAGGTCCCGCGAGACCGGCGCCAACGTGGCCATGCTCCGATCCCTTAAGGCTGTCCGAATGCCAAAACTTCGCGCGTGAAAATCTCTCTGACTTCTGAAAAAGGCACATGTTCGCCGTCGTAGATGGCAGCGCGATGCTGGAACAGATGCCAGGGCACGGCCAATTCCTGCCCTGGTTTGTCGGCTTGAGGCGGCTCAAGCTCCCAGCCGTCGGGAAGCGGTTTCCACAGGACGTCGACCGACAGATTCTCTCGATTGGGCTTCAAACTCTGAACCGCCCGGCCAAAAGGCGTGTCGGTCGTCGTCAGCACGCGGTCGATCTCCGCGCCGACCCGGCTCGGCACGTACCAATTGTCGGCCTCAACAAGGACGTGACCGCCACATGAAAGCTCGACATGCCGGTAAGTAACTCTTTCTGTGGGGCCGATTTGCAGTCTTTGCCGCTGTTCGGCCGAGATAGGTTTCTCCGCACCAGGGATGAGCCTTGCGTGGATTCTGGGGTCGGACGCCAGCTTGTGATCGGCGCACCAATTCTCGAGAGCTTGGGTAACGGTACAGGCGGCGCAAAGCACGCGGGCGTTTAAGTTTTCGATCAGGGCCAAAACCTCGACTCGCGCGAGGAGCGTGTCGGGCCAAAGCACGCCTTTGCGCTCGAGGGCAGGGCCGGCCAAGGACGCAGAGGCGCAGACGGTCGAGGTCACAATCGCTCCAAAGAGGAGAAAGCGCAATTGAGCAAATCCATGAGTCAATTTGCGAGCGGGTGGAAACAAGCACCAAATTCCTTATGACGCAATATCGGTTTTGTCCTTATCCAGCCCGGCGCGCAAAAGCTAGCTGTTTTGCTCAAATTAGCTTGGCTTGCGCGCCAATGATGAAAGTCTTACGAGACGACGCGTTCGATCGATGCAAGAGGCGCAAATTTCCTTTGCCGCGCCGGAACGCGGCTTTCCCCCAACCAATGGGTGAACGATGTTTCAAAAGCTTTACCGTTGGACCCTGAGCTTGGCCGAAAGCCCGCGCGCGCCCTGGGCGCTGGGCGTCATTGCTTTTGCCGAGAGTTCGTTTTTCCCGGTGCCGCCGGATACGATTTTAGTCCCGATGTCGCTTGCGAGGCCGAAGCGCGCGTGGGTGTACGCGTCGATTTGCACCTTGGGTTCGGTCGGCGGCGCCGTGCTCGGTTACGCAATCGGCGCGCTGCTTTACCAGACAGTCGGTAAATGGCTAATCGATCTTTACGGCTATGGCGCGCGGGTCGATCAATTCCGCGCGCTTTATGCGCAATGGGGCTGGGCGGTCATTCTTTTCAAGGGCCTGACGCCCATTCCGTTTAAGATCGTAACGATCACGAGCGGCCTTTTGGCCTACAGCCTTCCGCTCTTCATTCTTCTGTCTTTTTTGACGCGTGGCGCAAGATTTTTCTTCATCGCGGCGCTGCTCAATCGGTTTGGCGAGCCGATCAACGGACTGCTCGAAAAATATTTTGGCTCGTTTCTGGTGATTCTTGCGCTTGCCGTTGTCGCGGGTTTTTGGCTTGCCGCGCGTGTGATTTGATGGTTGCGATGCGCCGCCAAACGCCCTTGTTCATTGCCCTTATTATTTTGGCAATC
>JBPYDY010000334.1:0-4177 GCA_051986155.1 Methylocella sp. | reverse complement strand
GCGCGTTTGCTTTGCTCGCCATGTCAGCGGCAATACCCAATCATGAATTCCTCGAGTGATATATGAAGACAGTCATTTGTTATCGTCGCTAAGTTCTGGCAATCACCAGTTTTGCTGCCGCGGCCTTTTTGTTGGCGGAGATGTTCAAGTGGTACCGCTAAAGCAGCCGCCAGCGGATCATCCCGCCTCGACAAAGCTTTCCAGCACCAATTTGCGGCCCGCCTTATCGAAATCCACCGTGAGCTTATTGCCATCGGCGCTGGCGACCGTGCCGGGGCCAAATTTGGTATGAAACACGCGCGCGCCCTTCGCAAAAGCCGAGCGCGCGATCGAGCGCGCGACAAGCTCCCCTTCGAAATTAGGCGGCGTGCGCCGCGTCGAACTCTCTTGATCGCGCCCGGGTCCGGCCGGCCCTGCTTCCTCCGTTCGCTGCTTTGCGCGCTGCCAGCCAGGCGTTGCATAGGACGACGTAAAGCTGCCCATATTGGCAAAGCGCGATTGCGCATAGCTGCCATAGGCACCTCCCGTTGCCGCCTCGGCAACCTCTGTATGGTCTGCCGGCAATTCATCGAGAAAACGCGATGGAATGGTTGTCTGCCAAAGGCCATGAATGCGCCGGCTGGTCGCAAAACTGATCTTTGCGCGGCGCTTGGCGCGGGTGAGCCCCACATAGGCAAGGCGGCGCTCTTCCTCGAGCCCGGCGCGGCCGGAATCGTCGAGTGAGCGTTGATGCGGAAAAAGCCCCTCCTCCCAGCCGGGCAGAAACACGGTTTCAAATTCGAGGCCTTTTGCCGCATGCAAGGTCATGATCGACACGCGGGCGGAAGACTGCGCCGTTGCCGCATCCATGACTAGCGAAACATGTTCGAGGAAAGCGCCAAGATCGGGAAACTCGTCCATCGAGCGGACCAGCTCCTTAAGGTTCTCGAGCCGTCCCGTTGCATCGGCCGAGCGCTCCTTGCGCCACATGTCGACATAGCCCGATTCCTCCAGAATGATCTCGGCAACCTCGCCTTGCGGCTTTGATCCGATCAAATTCGACCAGCGGGAAAGATCGGAAAGGAGCGAACGAAGCGCCTGGCGCTGCTTTGGTTTGAGCTCCTCTGTCTCGACAATGGCGGCCGCCGCCTGCGTCAACGGCACGCGCGCGCGGCGCGCATGATCGTGGAGAAGCTGTAAGGTCGCCTCGCCAAGCCCGCGTTTGGGCAGATTGAAAATGCGCTCAAAGGCAAGATCGTCGGCTGGCTGCGCGGCAAGCCGCAGATAGCCGAGCGCATCGCGAATCTCCGCCCGTTCATAGAATCTCGGGCCGCCAATCACACGATAGGGCAGGCCAATGGCAATGAACCTCTCCTCGAACTCACGCATTTGGAACGAGGCGCGCACAAGGATCGCAATCTCGTCGAGCGCGTGGCCTTTGCGCTGCAAATCCTCGATTTCCTCCCCAATCGCGCGGGCTTCCTCCTCGGAGTCCCAGAGACCCGTGACCGCCGGTTTCTCGCCCAAGGCATCATCGGTGAAAAGCGTCTTGCCTAGCCGGCCCTCGTTATGGCTGATGAGGCCCGACGCCGCCGCGAGAATATGGCCGGTCGAGCGGTAATTGCGCTCAAGCCTGATGATTGCCGCGCCGGGGAAATCGCGCTCGAAGCGCAAGATATTGTCAACTTCGGCGCCGCGCCAGCCATAAATCGACTGATCGTCGTCTCCAACGCAGCAGATATTTTGCCGACCCTGGGCGAGAAGCCGCAACCATAAATATTGCGCCGTGTTGGTGTCTTGATATTCGTCGACGAGAATGTAGCGAAACCGGTCGTGAAAGCGCTTTAGAACGTCGGAATTTTCGCGCAACAATCGCAAGGATTGCAGCAAAAGATCGCCGAAATCGGCAGCGTTCAATGTCTTCAATCTTTCCTGATAAAGCGCATAGAGCGCGGCTCCCTTGCCGTTGGCGAAAGGCGCCGCCTCACTTAAAGGCACATGGGCGGGATCAAGCCCGCGATTTTTCCACGTGTCGATGAGGCCCGCAAGCGCGCGCGGGGGCCAGCGCTTCTCGTCGACATTCTCGGCGGCAAGCACCTGCTTCAGCAAGCGGATCTGATCGTCCGCGTCGAGGATGGTGAAGCTCGATTTGAGGCCGACAAGCTCGGCATGGCGGCGCAAAATCTTGGTCGACAGCGCGTGAAAGGTTCCAAGCCAGGGCATGGCCTCGGCGATAGGCCCGGCAAGCCCAAAAAGCCGTGCCTGCATTTCGCGCGCGGCCTTGTTAGTGAAGGTTACGGCCAGGATTTCCTGAGCCCGCGCCCGGCCCTGCGCGAGGAGATAAGCGATTTTCGTGGTCAGAACGCGGGTTTTCCCGGTTCCTGCGCCAGCGAGCACGAGAACAGGGCCATCCGCCGCCTCGACCGCCGCAAGCTGCTCGGCATTGAGCCCGTCGAGATAGCGCGCGGCCGTTGCCCGCACCCGGCCAGCCGGCGCTAGGGCGCTGAGTCCGCCAATTGCAAGGATGCCGGTCACGAAACTGCGCCTCCTTTTGTAGCCAAAAGCGGCATTGTCAGGCGAATCGGCTGATTATAGCTGGTCCGAATTGGCGTGAGGAGGGTTCTCGCGCCTTCCGCATCGGGCGGGGCTCCACAAATAGCGCAGAAGTAGGTTCTGGCTTAAATCGGCGGGCCCAATGGAGGGGCTCGAAAAACTGATGTCGTTCGCAATGGCCTATGAGCGGCGAGCCAAAACCCCCGCCCTTTATTTGGGCCGGTTGGGTGAAACTCGGCCGCCAAAGGAGAGTGCGCTCGCGGCCAAAACGAGCTACCGGCAAGACGCCATTAGCCGGCCATGCCCGCCGGGAGCAGAAGCCAGGATTGCCTGATTGTTTCCGTGGAAAGCGTTAACACATCCTACATCTGCGAGGCCGCATGGTTCTTGAAATCCGCTTTCGCCCCTGCTCCCAGCGGCATTCGCGCGCTTGCCTCGGGTGCATCCTTGCCGCATAAGAGCTTCAGCCTTCGGAGACTTGCGTGCCCTCCCTCATTCGCTTCTTAGTCATTCTTGGAATTCTGGCCGGGCTCATTTATGTCGGCATGATCGCGCTTGTGACCTTCGTCGAACCCGTGCCGCGCGAGATGACTCAGACAATTCCCCCGGCGCGGCTAAACAAATGAAGGGCAAGCATGCGCCGTCTCTCCCCTCTCACGCAGGGTTTCCTCGACATGCTCGCGGCCGAGCAGGGTGCCGAAAAAAATACGCTTGACGCCTATGCCCGCGACCTAACCGAATATGAAAGTGAACTTGCGCAGATGGGAAAGACGCCGCTCAATGCGGAAACCGGAGACATTCGCGCCTATCTCTTGGCTCTCGCAAAGCGCGGTCTAAAACCTTCTTCAAGCGCAAGAAAACTTTCCGCCCTTCGCCAGTTCCACAAGTTTCTGGTCGCCGACGGCCGCCGGGGCGGCGATCCGGCGCTCATCATCGAGGCGCCGCGGCGGGGCCGCAAATTGCCTAAGACGCTTTCGATGCGCGAGGTCGCCCAATTGCTTTCCGTTTCGAAGGAAGGGCTCGAGGACGAAAGCCGCCCGGTTTCGGAGCGGCTGCGGGCGCTGCGCACCGCCTCGCTGCTTGAACTTCTCTATGCGACGGGCCTGCGGGTTAGCGAACTTGTCAGCCTACCATTGAGCACGGCGCAAACCAAGGAAGCGTTTTTCCACCTTAGGGGCAAAGGGGGGCGCGAGCGGATCGTGCCGCTCAGTTACGAAGCGCGCCGCGCGTTTGCGGCCTACCGTTCGGTTTTGGAAAAGTCGCAGCCACGCCTTGCGGCCGGTCCTTGGCTCTTTCCCGCTCAGAGCGCGAGCGGCCATCTCACGCGCCAGGCTTTTGCTCGTGACCTCAAGGCCTGCGCTAATGCCGCGGGCATTAGCTCTGCCCGTGTCAGCCCGCATGTCCTCCGCCATGCCTTCGCGAGCCACCTTTTGCATAACGGAGCCGATCTGCGCGTGGTGCAGGAGTTGCTCGGCCACGCCGATATATCGACGACGCAAATCTATACTCATGTGTTGGGAGAGCGCTTGAAATCGATGGTGCGCGATCTGCACCCGCTGAGCGGCGAATGATTGCGCTGCGTTAATTCTTCGGTCTTTTCGCCATCGCCGGATCGCTGATCGTGATCATGGCGACCGGCAGCGAG
>JBPYDY010000333.1:0-3255 GCA_051986155.1 Methylocella sp. | reverse complement strand
TCCCTTGGCCTCACCTTTGCAACGCCGCAAGCGTCCGCTTCATCCTGCCGACCGCCGAAGCGGACATTTGTCGCTAGAACTGCCGGCGACGCTTTACTCCGGCGAATCCGTCGAACGTCTGCACGTTAGACGCCACCTGACTGATGCGATCCGAAGTCGCCTTTGTAGCTCTGACTTTGTTCTATTGCTCGAGTCTGATCGTCTGTGCCAAGCGCATTGCGATGATTCAGCGCTGTCCCAAGAGCCGGTAGCCGGTGTCATCCAGCTCGACCCGGACGAGCTTGGCGTCCTGGACGATGCCCTCATGCGGTACGATGAAGCCGCCGTTGGTGGATACGTAGAGTGCCCTCTCGTCACCAGGCGCGGTTCCGAAGGCGCAAGCGGTAGCGCCCACCATCCCCTGATCTGGTCCGTCCGATCGTCGTGCGTTTGCCGGAGGAGTCGATTCGGACGAGGGTCTGCGCTGGATGGGTGGTGACGTAGAGCGAGCCGGACTGTCCAAAGGCAAGAACGCCGCGCAAGGCCGTTTCGACCCGGCCCGCCGAGCCGTCGGCTCGGATTGGCGCGCGTACAATCAAATACCGGGTGGAGACGGTAATGTAGGCAGCGCCGCCGCGGACCTTGATGCCATTGGCCCCCGGAGTGGCGGTAAACGGCTCGCCGGGCCCGATGAGCGCGTCCTCAAGCCAAACAGACCATTTGTTAGGCTGCCGAAGATCGATCAACAGAATAAGGCTTGAGAGACTCTCGCAAAGGGACTTCGCCGGAACTTGAGGCGATACCGGCATTGTCGAAGAGAATGACCTCGCGCGTCGCGGCCAGACCGTCTGCCCAATAGTCCAGCGTTCCCCCGAAGTGCTGGTTGAGAACAATCGGGACGCCGTTGGGATTGCCGAAGCGGCGATAGGCGAAGCGGATGCCATCGGCCTCCACGAATTGTGTCGGCGCGGTCTGGTGCGTACGGTGAGGCATTCTCGAGTCTCCTGCGTCGGCCGTGCCTGGACCGGCGCGCCGGTATCTAAGCAAGATCGGCGAGGAAAGATGCGCGCGCTAGGCAGCGATCTATGATTGCGTCTATGTATCGTATACATTAATCCCGTCGAGCGGCATGGCCAGCGGGAGCCTGTGGAACTTGATCAAGGACAATCTTTCCCTTCGTCTCTATACGCGCGTCGCCCGTCTCGGCAGCTTTTCGGCCGCCGCTCGAGAGTGCGGGCTGTGATTACGGTCACAACTGCGCGCGCTCGTTCTCGGATGATCTCCATCCTTCAGCCCAGACCCTCAACCCGGGCACCGTGACCCATGCGGGCCTTGTCGCCGAGGTTGATAAGCTTGAAGACTGGCTTCGGCAAATGGCTGAGCGCGAGAAAAATGCCACGGCCCTGCAATTTCTTACACCTGAACGAGCGTTCAGTCACGCAGAGGTCTTTCGTCGATTCTCGCAGTTGTGGGTAGCCGCCAAGGCCTCTCGACTTTGCCTTGGATTTATGAAGGTTTACACCGCGCCGCGAACCTACGGCGCGCGGGCTTCAAAGATAATTTCTTTCGCTAAGGGACTTGGGTCCTTCTGCGCGGGCCTGGTCCTCCGCGCGCTCGATGATTGAAGCGGGAAGCGGCTCGCGTTGACATCGTGAGCAGAGTTCCGCGCATCGCCGCATGCGCAACCGCGCACTGATCGAGACTCGCACTCAGACCGCCATTTGCCATTGCAAGCGATCGAGCACCGCCTCACGCGCGGCCACAGACGCTTGCTCACGGGTCTTCGAAATGCCCAAAGCCAGCCCCACGGCCGCTGTGCTGGCTTGCGGGGGCCTATGCCATGCGTGCGCCGCCAGCGGAGCGCGCGGAGCCGGGCGCCGAGCGAAACGACTTCAACCTTGACCGGCAACGACAACGCCTGGCGGCGGGGGAACATCATCGGGAACAAAAAAATCCGAGACGAGCGGTTTGGCCGGGTCCACCCGGTAACGCTCGAAATCGGTGATGCCTTCGCTTGCCAGAAAGCTGTCGTCAATCAGGAAATGGCCAGTGAACGCACGCGATGGCTTTTGAAAGATTAGGTAGGCGGCGTCGGCTACGATGTCCGGCGACCGCGACATCTGCATCATTTGCTCGCCGCCGAGCAGATTCTTGATGGCCGAGGTCGCAATCATCGTGCGTGGCCAAAGCGCGTTGACCGCAATTCCCTTTTCCCGCAGCTCGCCCGCGAGCCCGAGCACGACGAGGCTCATGCCGTATTTCGACACGGAATAGGCCGTGTGCGGGGCAAACCATTTCTCTTTCATATCGAGAGGCGGCGACAACATCAGGATATGAGGATTGGCCGATTTTGCGAGATGGCCAATGGCGTATTTCGAAACGAGAAAGGTACCACGGGCGTTGACCTGATGCATCAGATCGAAACGCTTCATGTCGGTTGCCGTGACCGGCGTGAGGCTGATCGCGCTCGCATTGTTAACGACGATATCGATGCCGCCGAAGGCCTCGGCCGCTCGCGCGATCGCCAATTTGACGGATTCCTCGTCTCGCACGTCGGCCACGAGAGGCAGCGCCTGACCGCCGGCTTTGACGATTTCGCAAGCTGCGCTGTGGATCGTGCCGGGCAATTTCGGATGCGGCGTATCGGTCTTCGCAGCGATGGCGATATTGGCGCCGTCACGTGCGGCGCGCAGCCCGATGGCGAGCCCAATGCCCCGCGATGCGCCGGTGATGAAAAGCGTCTTCCCCTTCAGCGACATAGGCCCGCCTCACAATCTACGACACTTTGGAGGAGAGGTTCAGCTTGCCGGCATTGGCTGCGTCAGGCAATGATTTCCGCCTCCTTCATGGGCGATGTGATCGATCCTCAGCATGACGATCTGCCGATTTGGAAAGGCCTGTTGAAGCGCCTCCTTAGCCGCGGCGTCACGCTCGTGATCGCCGAAGCATGCGGTGATGACCGCGGCATTCGCCGACATAGGCGTTGAGATAGCACGGCGCAAAATAGCTCCCATGGAAGTGCCAGTACTTTTTGCGCGGTGCGGAAACCCGCACGATTTTTAACCGGCGTTCTGCTGCCTGTTCAAGAACTCTAATATCGTGCACCCGCCACTGGGGCGCATCTTCATCATCGTCGATCGTTTCGGCCAGCAGCACGCCTGGGGCGGGAAAGAGGGCATAGCCGTCGATGTGGCCGCTGTGAACGGTTCTTCCTCGTCGCCTTTAAGCCAGATCACTTGCCGGATGCCGAGCATCGCCAATCCACTTTCGATCGCC
>JBPYDY010000332.1:0-2205 GCA_051986155.1 Methylocella sp. | reverse complement strand
CCGGACCCAATGCTGCCCGCGGTCTCATTCTTTGGCAAGCCGGAGCCCGCTATCGCGGAGGCAAAACCAGCGGCAATCGACTTTTCCGGGCGCGACTCTCGGTGGTGGGCGGTATTCCGCGATCCGCTACTGACCTCGCTTGCCGAAAGAGTCGCCTCTGCCAATCTCGACGTTGCGACGCAGACCGTTAGGCTTGCCGAAAGCAGATTCCAGCGCGGCGTCACGGCATCGGCGGAATTCCCGTCGATCAATGGCAACGCATCCTATCAGCGCGAGTTGTTTAGCGAGAATGGAATCGTCAGCCTGGCCAAAAACCTTGCGCCTCCGGGACAGCCGTTCATCGTGCCGCCCATCAGCATTTGGCAAACCGGGTTCGACGCGTCCTGGGAGATCGACATCTGGGGCCGCGTCCGCCGGCAGATCGAAGCCGCCGACGCGGATGTTGAAGCATCCGAATTTCAGCGCCGCGATACGTTGGTTTCGGTTTTCGCGGAACTCGCGCGCGATTATCTCGAGCTCCGCGGGATTCAGGCGCAAATCGCTGTCACGAAAGAGAATCTGAAAAGCTCGATTGAGATTTTGCAATTAACCAAAGTCCGTGCTGAGAAAGGCGTCACAACGGGCCTCGATGTCGAGAACGCCGCGGCGCAAGTGGAAGCGGTCCGCGCGAGCTTGCCTTCGCTCACGGATCAGGAGACCGAGCGCATCAATGCGTTAAGTCTTCTTCTCGACGAGCCGCCAGGTTCTTTGCGCGCCGAACTCGCCCGGCCAAAACCGATACCGCCATCGCCGCCGCGCATATCGCTCGGCATCCCTTCCGAACTCGCCCGCCGCCGCCCCGATATAAGGCGGGCGGAAGCCCAGCTGCATGCGGCGACCGCCACGATCGGTGTCGCGGTTGGCGATTTTTATCCGAAGGTAACATTCAACGGTAACGTTGAGTACAACGCCCTCGACCTCAAGAATCTGTTTAAGGCCAGTTCGCTGCAGTACATGCTTGGGCCGTCCATTTCTCTGCCTATTTTCGCCGGAGGCCGCCTCACTTCGACCCTCGAACTGCGCGAGGCGCAACAGCAGGAGGCCGCCATCGCTTATTATAAGACAGTGCTTCAGGCCTGGCATGAGGTGGTCAATGCACTGGTCGCCTACCGGACTGAACAAGAGCGGCGGGCACGCCTCAAGGCGCAGACGGAGCATTCGCGCCAAGCCCTGGCGCTCGCCCGGGTGCGCTACGCCAACGGGGTCGCCGATTTTCTCACCGTCCTCGACGCCGAGCGGACCTTGTTGCAAGCGGAGCTGCAATATGTGCAAAGCACGTCGGCCGTATCGACCAATCTCGTCCAGCTCTACAAGGCGTTGGGCGGCGGCTGGGAGACAACCTTCCCACATGAGGGCCAAGCGAGCGTTGCAGCCTTGCCGCTTTCGCCGTAACGATTGGGCGCCGGCAAGGAGAGGCTCAAGATTCGAGCGTCGTTGGCGATACTATGCCGCCTCACTTTGATCCCGCGCTCATCAACAACCCCTTCGACGATCCCGGGCTTTATGTGGACCTTGTCTTCGAACGGCGCGCGCTGCTTTTCGATCTCGGTAACCTTAGGCGCCTTGCGCCGCGCAAGCTCCTGCGGGTCAGCGACGTCTTTGTCACACATCGGCATATGGATCACTTCGCTGGCTTCGATCAGCTCTTGCGAGTTCTTCTCGGGCGCGAAAAAGCAGTTGGCGTCTACGGGCCCATAGGCTTGATTGATGCAGTGGAGCATAAGCTCAGGGCGTATAGTTGGAATCTCACCGAAGGCTATGAGGGCAATCTGACGTTCGTGGTAACGGAGATCGATCCGGCAGGCTGCCTCAACTTGGCGCGGTTTTCTAGCCGCACCCGGTTCGAGCGCGTTGATGATCAAACGAAGCAAAGCGGTGGAGGCCTTCTCCTTCAAGAGCCTGGCTTACAAGTTCGCGCGGCGTTCCTGGACCATGGCGAGGCCGTGCTCGCATTTGCCCTCGAAGAGCGGGCCCGCATTAACGTCTGGCGCAACAAGTTGGAGGCTATGGGGCTTGCGATCGGGCCTTGGCTTCGAGCGTTCAAGGAGGCGACGGTCCGCGCGGCGCCGGACGACACGCAAATCGAGGTTGCATGGCGCGATCGGAGCTCCGATAAAGCCGCCTTCCTTCCTCTTGGCCTTCTCAAAAAGGAGATAATGAAAATCA
>JBPYDY010000331.1:0-2871 GCA_051986155.1 Methylocella sp. | reverse complement strand
GCCGGGCTCAATCTCGGCAATCTCCTGCGGATGCAAGGCCGCATGGTAGAGGCCGAAGCCGCCTATCGCTTTGCCGTGAAGGCCGATCCAAACTTTGCTCCGGCTTGGCATAATCTCGCAGATCTGCTTGAAGAAAGGCGGCGCCTTGCCGAGGCGGTTGATTGCGAGAGGCGTGCGCTTGCTGCCGATCCCCAATACGCCGATGCCATATTCAACCTCGCGCTGTTCCTACAGCGGCTTGGGAATCACGCAGAAGCGGCGATGTGGTGGGCGCGGTATCTTGAATGTGACCGTGCCTCGGAATGGGCCGAGCGCGCGAGACGCGCCTTGAAATATTGCGAAATGGAGCTGGCCTGCGCCGCTGCGGGAAACCATGCGGCTTCAGCAGCAGGGCAAGCTTAGTTCCGGAAAGTGCGCGCACCATGCTCGACGAACTGCGCGTCGAAATCGCCCCGGGCCAGAAAGTGACCGCCATTGTCTACCGTGCGGCCAGCCAGGACCAAATTGGTGTCATGGCGGTCCTCGGGCATGGCGCCGGGTTTGATCAAAGAAGTGATTTCATGACGAGGTTTGCGGCTGGGCTCGCGACGCGCGGAGTTAACGCCGTCACGTTCAATTTTCTCTATACCGAGCAAGGCCGGCACGTTCCGGACGCGAACAACGTTCTCGAGGCGTGTTTTTGTGCCGTTATCGAGGCTATTCAACAGCAAAAAATCGAGCATGATAAATTGGTCATTGGCGGCAAATCGCTGGGGGGACGAATCGCGTCCCAGATTGTTGCCACGGGTACCAATGTTGACGGTCTGCTCTTTCTTGGCTATCCGCTGCATCCCCCCGGCAAGCAAGATCAACTTCGCGTGAAGCATTTGCCGGCCATCAAAGTTCCGATGCTGTTCGTTCAAGGCTCGCGCGACCCGTTTGGCACGCCCGGCGAGCTGCGGCCGGTCATCGACAAACTCAAGGCTCCCGCCGATATTTACGTGGTCGAGACCGGTGACCACTCCTTCAAGGTCTTGAAGCACGCCGGTGTCACGCAGGAGGACACATATACAGCCGTGCTCGATCAAATCGCGTTATGGCTGCGGCGGACCTTTACGAATTGATCGGGGAGACCTGTTGTGGCGGCGGGCAAGACAAAAACGGCGCAGGCCCGGCCCGGAAAGCCGCTCAAGGATTATGCGGGCAAACGCGACTTTAGCCGAACCCCGGAGCCTTTAGGTTCGGGCGTGAGGGGCGAGGGTAGAGAATTCGTCGTCCAAAAGCACGCGGCGCGAAGGCTGCATTACGACCTGCGGCTTGAAATGGGCGGGGTCTTGAAGAGCTGGGCGGTCACGCGGGGCCCGAGCCTCTTGGCCGGGGAAAAGCGGCTTGCGGTCCAAACGGAAGATCATCCGATCGAATATCTCGAATTCGAGGGCAATATTCCGAGAGGCGAATATGGTGCGGGCTCGATGATCGTCTGGGATCGCGGGCGGTGGAAGCCGGAGGGAGATCCGCAAAAAGGTCTCACCAAAGGACATCTCGCGTTTACGCTTGAGGGCGCAAGGCTCAAGGGGCGCTGGCATTTGGTGCGGATGCGGCCGCGAGCCGGGGAGAAGACCGAGTCTTGGCTGCTCATCAAGTCCGACGATGACTTCGCCCGGCACAAGGGCGAGCGAGAAATCACCGAAGAGGAAGCGACGTCGCAGCTCTCCGGCCGCACCAACGAGGAGCTGGCCGCAGGGGGTGAGGTCCGCAAGGACCATGCGAGCCGAGCCAAGGTAGAAAAAGCGCGAAAAGCTCTGATGCCGGATATCGGCAAGCTTTCCGGTGCGCGAAAGGGGTTGCTGCCAACGTTCCTTGAGCCGAGTTTGGCGATGCCAAGTGCGAAGCCGCCGGGCGGCCCGAATTGGGTCCATGAAATCAAATATGACGGTTTCCGCATCCAGGCCCGGATCGACGCCAGCAACATTCGCCTGTTCACGCGCAAAAAGCTCGACTGGACCGAACGCTTTTCGAGCATTGCTCGAGCATTGAAGGCGCTTCATCTTAGTTCGGCGCTGATCGATGGAGAAATCGTCGTCGAGGATGCGAGCGGCATTTCGAGTTTCAATGATTTGCAGGCCGATCTCAAGGCCGGCTGCTCGGAGAGGTTCCGCTATTTCGTGTTCGATATTCTTTACTGCGAAGGGTTTGACCTAACGAAAGCGGCTCTAAGAGACCGTAAGGATCTGCTGCAGCGGCTCCTTGCCGTTTTGCCGCCTGGCTCGCCGATTCGCTTGAGCGAGCATCTTGATGTCGACGGGCCAACCATGCTGGAACATGCCTGTCGATTCGGACTAGAAGGCATCGTCTCCAAAAGGGTGGACTTACCCTACCGGCCTGGCCGCGACCATTGGCTCAAGAGCAAATGCCTCGAGCGGCAAGAATTTGTCATCCTCGGCTACATTCCTTCGACCGCGGCGAGCCGGTCGGCCGGATCGCTGGCGCTCGGCTATTACGACAGTCAAAACCTTATCTACGCCGGCCGAGTCGGGACGGGCTGGTCCCAAGAGGAGGCGAGAGCGCTGCATGACGAGCTCGAAAAAATCAAGTCGACAAAGCCGCCATTCGGCAAACCGCTTCCGTCCGACGCCGAGAAAGGCGTCCGATGGGTTGAGCCGCGCCTCGTCTGCGAGATCGAATACCGCGGCTGGACCCGGGAAAGATTGCTCAGGGCGGCGGCGTTCAAGGGGCTGAGGGATGGCAGGCCTGCCGACGAAATCGTTCTGGAGGCATCGCCGAAAAGATCAAGATCCCGAGCGCCATCAGATCCCATCGGCGTCCGGCTCACCCATCCGGAGAGAATTCTCTGGGAAGAGGCGGGAATCACCAAACAGGGACTGGCCGAGT
>JBPYDY010000330.1:0-12161 GCA_051986155.1 Methylocella sp. | reverse complement strand
TTGCTGGACCCGCTCGTTCTGCCGCTGCGCCATCCCGCGGCCTTGAGAGATCACGTAGATGAACACCCCCAAATAGGGGAGCACGAGCAGCACTACCACCCACAACGTCTTGCCTAAGCCGGACATGTTCCGTCGGAACAGGTCGCCGAAGACCGTGATGAGCAACCAGAACCACACCACGAACATAAATACCGAAAAGACGTCGACCAAAAAATTGGTGAAAGTGAAACCGCCTGGAAACAACATGTTAGTCCTCCCTTTTTGATGGCGTAGCCGGAGGTGGTGCAGGTAGTCAACATTTGGTTGCGTGCGCGCCTATTTGTCAACTCAGACTAAACCGCCTCCCCAGCCTCCGTTCCTGCCGGCGCACGAGATCGACCTGCTCGACCGTCGTCAGCGTCGAGAAGCAGCGCACATCCGGCTCGATCTGTACTCTCATGTCTTCCTGGCATGCAGGCCGATGCCGCAGCTCGCGTTGTTTGCGAACCGCGGTAAGGACGCTTTTTTCAGCCCGCTCCCTGCGCCGGGCCATTTCGGCCAGGAGCTCATCCGTGGCGAAAATCGAATCGAGCTTAGGAAGGCGAAAGTCCATCGGCTCCACCCTCTGAAAAAGCAAGATTGCCAAAAGCCTCAAACCGGTAACCTTGCCAAAACACACTTGGCAGCTTGCCAACACTAAACTGCATAGCTCCACTTCATATTTTAGCTGATAAGCGCTGCTAGATGCATCGAGGTGGCAAATTAGGCAGATCCAAAAGCTTTGCATATGTGTCGAGCCGTTTGGCGTGCGATTCAAGGATGGCGTCGGTACCGCCTTTTCTTAAGCGTCTCTCGCATACGCAAACGCCGACGCTGCCGTCCACCGCGCCTTCGCGAAGAATCTATCCGTTTCAGGCAGCTGAACCCTTGATCGGCTGCAGTGGCAGCTTGCGGAGCTGCGCGCGAGCCTCGACAAGATGGCTGTGGCCAATGCGATCATGGCGCCAGAACTCGCGGGTGGCACGGCGGCTGGCGCCGCCGGTAACTGCTCGACCGCGGCTTTTGGCATTAGCTAAAACTTAACGTATGGCCCGCCCCGTCTGCGAGAGTTTTTGCGTTCCTGCCTTCGTCAATCTGCTTTAACGTATCCGGCTTTGGAGCAAAGCTCCGAGCCAAGATGGAAGTCCGCGCGGCCTGGTCCTCATAATCGGATCGACCTCATGGGCCACTAAGTTTTACAGGTTTCCAAGCTGCCATTCGACTGTTAGGCCATCTCGCTTCCACCACTCGCAAACATAATTGGCCGCTACGGTTCTGACCGCGCAACGGCCAAATCCTTACGCCGCCACGAGCAGGTCGCTAACGGCAAACTTCTCCCGTCTCTGTAGCACGATCCGCGCCAATTTGTGGGCAAGAGCTACCACAACTATATTTCGCTGCGTTTGCCACAGCAATCTTGTCGAGGCGCGTGCCATCACCGCTATGCGCCAGCGCTTGCGTCTGCCAGCGCCGCTTAAATCGCCCTTCCTGGCCTGCTGGAGAACGGCCTCGCATCTTGCTGAACGGAGTGCCCCGGCGGCACCAGCGCCTCCGGCGTGCGCTGCGGACAACTCGGCCGCCCTCTCAGGCGGGATCTCGTCTATCTCGTTGAAATTATTGGCGCACCCGGCGAGATTCGAACTCACGGCCTCTGCCTTCGGAGGGCAGCGCTCTATCCAGCTGAGCTACGGGTGCTTCGATTAGAGCGCGATCTTACCGGATGTCTGGAGCGCACTCCACCTCCGGTGGGTCTTAGCGGAGAACTCGACCTTCCCCGCGCGGCGGAACACGTTCCACCCGTTGTCCTTGCGGCCCGGCTGTCCGCCCTTGGCGCCGCCTCCCGCGCCCGCGTTGCTGCGGCCGGAACGGCCGGAACCGCCTCTTTAAGTCAAAAAACCATGAAATTTACTCTGTGCCGAGCAAACTGCGGTCGTACTGCAGCTTGGCAATTTCATCCTTGAGCTGCAGTTTTCGCCGTTTCAATTCGGATAATCTTAACTCGTCCCTGGCGGGATGAACCAATTCCCTTTCAATTTCCTTCTCGAGCGCGCCATGACGCTGCTCGAGCGCAGCCAAATGAGTTTCGCGTGTCATGCAGAACTCCTTTTTTCCAAACACTGGATTGCCAAGTGTGCCACAAGACGCTTCCTGCGCGAAGATGCTTCTCTGGTCCTTGCCATCAAATTTTCTGCCTTTGGGAAATTAACAACTCAGGAGCCTGGCCGGCCGTCGCAACGTCGACTTGCCATTGACGGACCGAGGCGGCCGCGCTTAGGCTTGAGTTTACGATCAAGAGAAGAGCGGCCCGGCGCACGAAAGCCTATATTTGCAGCATCCCGTTATTTAGCCGGTCCATCGCTTGAGCTAATATGCCGTCTCAAGAGTTGGTCCACAGATTTGGCTGTGCATGACAGAAAAGCTGACCAAAGAAGACCGCGCTCAACTGCAAGCCGAATTTGAGCGCCTGCGTCAAGAGCATCGCGACCTCGATGCCGCGATCGAGGCGTTGCTCCAACTTGGCACTGGCGACCGGCTGCAAATCCAGCGGCTGAAGAAGAGAAAACTCGTTTTGCGCGACCGGCTGGCTTTTCTCGAGGACCAGCTTACGCCCGATATCATCGCCTGACCGTCGAGCGCAAACTTGGTTATGCGAACTTCGTTCGATTTAACATGCGGGCCTTTACACTGCCGCGCTAAACCGCTTGGCGAGCTCTGCAAGATAGAAGCCGCGAGCTTCCGGCAAGGTCTCGCCGCGCGGTCCGAAAAGATCACGCAGCAAAAAAAATCCGGTCAGTCTGAATCCGTCGCTTATCTCCGCTGCGGACGGGTTCTTCGCGCCTTCGCTCAGCAGAAAGGCAGGCAATGGCAGAAGCCGCGATTTGTAAGGCTCAGCGGCCGCGGCGGAGATGGCGCGAGCGGATTTGGGAGATACATAACCAAGGTTTTCCGTCGCACCCGTTGCCGCACAATGGCTCAAATCGAGGCCAAATCCCAACTCTGCGAGAATTAAAGACTCGAATTTCACAATAAGCGGAGGCAGCAGTTCCGGCCGCTCCACCAGTCCGGCGATCCGCGCGGCGTGTTCAAAAAGCTGCGGATGAGGATCGCGCTCGGCGGCAAGCCGCAACAGGGCGGCGATCAGGCAAACCGCCAGTAGCGCTTCGGCACTTGCGAGCAAGGAGCCGGCGGTTGAATTCACCGGTTCGACCGCAAATGTGCCGAGATGCTCATCGAGCCGCGCCCGCCACACGAATTCGGCGACCGTGCCTGGTTGCAGCAAGGGCCGCAACCGCCTGGAGCGGCCGCCTCTGACAAGCCCGAAATGGCGGCCATGGGCGCGGGTCATCGCCTCGAGG
Organism: Methylocella sp.; assembly: GCA_051986155.1. Taxonomy (GTDB): domain Bacteria; phylum Pseudomonadota; class Alphaproteobacteria; order Rhizobiales; family Beijerinckiaceae; genus Methylocapsa. The sequence goes on along the minus strand of JBPYDY010000330.1, from coordinate 8,787 downwards.
ATGACGCTCGTTTCGCCATGGTTCCGGGCGCCGATGATGAGGCCAATGTCCCGCCATTCCATGCTTGGTTCTAACCGAATTCGTTCCCTTTGGCCGAGCAGACATTCCGGAACGAGGTTAGGGTTGTGAGCCAGGTAGGCCTATCTCACACAACCCTGCGCCTCCGCTTCGGCCGCTCTCGAGCACGGCCATGCGGAATTGCCGCCTCCTTGGGCACTCTGGGAATCGCTAATTTATCAAAAAACCGTGGACACTGCCTAAATGATTAAGCTGGTCAATCCCATGTTCAGAGGCCGGATTGTGGCGGCGAGCAGGAATTCTACTAACGGCTCCTCCGGCAATCTTTCCCAATTGAACGGATAGCCAGCATGTTTTCGAAGATCCTCATTGCCAATCGGGGTGAGATCGCTTGCCGCATCATAAGAACGGCGCGGCGGCTTGGAATCGCAACCGCCGCCGTCTATTCGGAGGCGGATCGCGGCGCCATGCACGTCGCGCTTGCGGATGGGGCTTTTTGGATAGGGCCGCCGCCTGCCCGCCAAAGCTATCTCGACGGCGGAAAGATCCTGCAAGCGGCGCGCGCTTGCGGGGCGCAGGCTATTCATCCAGGCTATGGGTTTCTGGCAGAGAATGCGGAATTTGCGGAAGCCTGCGCCAATGCGGGGATCGTATTTATTGGCCCGGCCCCATCGGCCATAAGAGCGATGGGGGATAAGGCGCAAGCCAAAGCCCTCATGGAGAAGGCGGAGGTCCCAGTCGTGCCCGGTTATCATGGAGGCGTGCAAGATGAGTCTCACCTTGCACGCGAGGCTTGGCAGATTGGCTATCCCGTTTTGATCAAACCCTCGGCAGGCGGTGGCGGCAAGGGCATGAAAATTGCCGAGGGACCGGCAGGCTTTCATGAAAGGCTCGCAAGTGCCCGGCGCGAAGCGCTGGCGGCCTTTGGCGATGACCGCATCATCTTAGAAAAATATCTTTTGCGCCCGCGGCATGTAGAGGTGCAGATCTTTGCCGATGGCGCCGGAAATTGCGTTCATCTCTTCGACCGCGACTGTTCGCTTCAGCGCAGGCACCAAAAAATCATTGAGGAGGCGCCCGCGCCTCAAATCTCCGATGGGGTGCGCCGGGCCATGCGCGAAGCCGCACTTTCGGCAGCCCATGCCATTGCCTACGTGGGCGCGGGCACGGTGGAATTTATGTTCCTGGCAGAAAAATCGGCCTTTTATTTTCTCGAAATGAACACCCGTCTCCAGGTCGAGCATCCGGCGAGCGAAATGATTACCGGGCTCGATCTTGTTGAATGGCAAATCCGTGTCGCCGCAGGCGAGAACCTGCCTCTGCGCCAGGAGGAGATTGTTTCGCGCGGGGCCGCGATTGAGGCGCGCCTTTATGCCGAGGATCCTGCGCGCGGCTTTTTTCCGCAAGCAGGCCGTCTCTTCTATCTCCGCTTTCCCGAACCGCGGCTATTCCTCCGCGTCGATACCGGCGTTCGGGCGGGCGATACAATCCCCGTCGATTACGACCCGATGATCGTCAAGGTGGTGGTTTGGGGTCAGGACCGGGATGAGGCAGTTTACCGCCTCGGCGCGGCGCTCGGCGAGCTGCGCATTGCTGGCCCGCGCACCAATCTCGAACTTTTGGCCGCTGTTGCCGCAGATGAATCTTTCCGTGCCGCCCCGCCAGACACAGGCTTCATCGAACGCCGGCTCGAGCGCCCTTTGCCCGCAGCCGGGCCAGCCGAAGCGGCGGCTGTTGTGCTCGCTGCGATCGGCCTCATCTGCGAACGGCGCGCGGCCGCAAGGGAGAGCGCGAGCCGCAGCCCCGATCCCTGGAGCCCATGGAACAAGCTCGAGGGCTGGCGGCTCAATGGAGAGGCGCGCGAGACCCTGCGCCTTGTTGAAATCTTGCCTCTCGGGCGCAGGGAGGTCGCCGTCGAGGTCACCTATTTGCGCCAGGGCTTTCGCCTCAATCTTGAAGAGACGAGTTTTTTTTACGCCGACGGGGAGCTCGCGGGTGATGGAACCCTCGAAGCCGACCTCGACGGTCGCCGCTGCAAGGCGGTCTGGTTACGAGAGGGACAGGGGCTACTTGTCTTGTGGGGGCCGGGAGCGCCTCGCCGTTTCGAGCAATCGCGCCTTGCTAGCACGGCCGCGGGACGGGAAATGCTTGCCGGCCGGCTCACCGCGCCGATGCCCGGCCGTATCGCCGCGCTGCTCGTTGCGCCGGGCGAACGCGTCGCGGCCAACCAGCCGTTGCTTGTTTTAGAGGCGATGAAAATGGAGCATCTTTTGCGCGCGCCTAAGGACGGGATCGTAAAAAAGTTCAATTTTCAAATCGGCGACCAGGCTTTCGAAGGCGACGAGCTTGTCACATTCGAGCCCGGAAATGCCTAAACCTTGCCGCGTGACATTTATGCCGTGAGTGCCTAAATAGAGTGGCACGCCGGGACGTAATCCGGACAGAAAGAAATGGCATATCCGGCGCAAGCAATTCGTGCTCTTCCACGAAATGTTTTAAAGAAGTGCCGTGGGCTTGGCAGGTCCTGGACAAGCCTGATCCCCCTTTGCATGGAACGATACGAGCATGCGAAAAATCGTTGGCGGCAAGCTGCATGGCATCCGCGTCACGGACGCCAATCTCGATTATCACGGCTCGATCACTCTCGATCCCGATCATTGCGAGCGGGCCGGAATCCTGCCGCTCGAATTCGTCGAGATTTGGAACAAGCATTCCGGAGCGCGCCTTTCGACCTATGTCATTTTCGGCGACCGCGGTTCGCGCTGCTGCGTCGTCAATGGCGCAGCGGCCCGCACCTGCCAGCGCGGCGACGAGCTCATCATTTGCAGCGCGATTTACCTCGACGAGGGCGGCATCTCGGAGGTATCGCCTTCCGTCGTGGTTCTGGACGAAGGCAACAATATTGTCGAAAGCTTGCGCTACTCCGTCAAGGTAGACGGCGCCGGGCGCTACCAATTCGCGATTCTCGACGATTCGGGAATGCGGCGCGAAGTTCCACTACGCTCAAGCTTTGGCGCAAGGCGGAAGGTCTGACGCTTGGCGTGGCCGGCGGTTGACTCCTGACCGTTGCCAATCTGCTGGAACAAGCCCGCCGCCTCGCCGCCGCGCAAAGGGGCGCGACCTTGACTCTTTTTTTTCTGCGCTCCCATATGGCAGCCGCCATATCGAACGGCCGGGTGAAGAGTGCAATATCAACCGATCAGCAAAACGGCGGGCATCCGGGAGGTCGATGCGCCGCAAAGTCTCGTCATGCAATTTGGCGCCGACTGTCCGCTGAAGATGGATGCCGGAACAGCGCTCGGTCATCTAACGATCGCCTATCAGGCTTATGGCGAACTTAACGCGGCCAAGTCCAACGCCATATTGATCTGCCATGCCTTGACGGGCGATCAGCATGTCGCAAACACCCATCCCATTACCGGCAAGCCCGGCTGGTGGCACACAATGGTCGGTCCCGGCCGTCCGATCGACACCAATCGCTATTTCGTCATCGCGCCGAACGTTGTCGGCGGCTGCATGGGGACAACGGGCCCTGCCTCGCTTAATCCTGCTACCGGCAGGCCCTACGGTCTCGATCTTCCGCTTGTGACAATCAAAGACATGGTCCGCGCGCAGGCGATGCTGATTGACCGGCTTGGCATTGACCAGTTGTTCTGCATCGCCGGCGGGTCAATGGGCGGCATGCAAGTGCTGCAATGGGTTGCGAGCTTCCCGGAGCGGGTTTTTGCGGCCATGCCGATTGCGACCTCCGCGCGCCATTCTTCGCAAAACATTGCGTTTCACGAGGTAGGACGTCAAGCGATCATGGCCGACCCGGATTGGCGCCAGGGCCGTTATCTTGAAGCGGGCGTCATCCCAACGAAAGGGCTCGCCGTTGCGCGCATGGCGGCCCATATCACCTATTTGTCGGACGAAGCTCTCCAGAGCAAATTTGGCCGCAAGCTGCAAAATCGTGCCGCGCCGACCTTTTCGTTTGATGCCGACTTCCAGATCGAAAATTACCTGCGGCACCAGGGGATGAGTTTCGTCGACCGTTTCGATGCGAATTCCTACCTTTATGTGACAAGGGCCTGCGATTACTTCGATCTTGCGGTCGACTACGGCGGCTCGCTCGCGGCGGCGTTTAAGGGCGCAAGAACGCGGTTTTGCGTCGTCTCGTTCAATTCGGATTGGCTTTACCCGACCCAAGCCAGCCGCGCGATTGTTCATGCCCTGAACGCCGGCGGCGCCTCGGTCTCGTTCGTCAATATCGATACCGACCGCGGCCATGACGCCTTTTTGCTGGATACGCCCGAGTTCATCGCGACATCGCACGGATTTCTGGACTCGGCAGCGCGGGCGCGCGGCATTGCGCCGGCCAAATCGGGAACGCATTGAGCCATGGCCGAATTGGTGGGCGCCGATGACGCTCGGGCTCGCGCCCTGCGTGCTCGTCTCGACCTGGTGCTGGTCGCGGATATGGTCGAGCCGTGTTCCCGCGTGCTCGACGTCGGCTGCGGGGATGGCACTTTGCTGCGGCTGCTTGCCGAGGAGAAAGGGGTGGACGGGCGCGGCATCGAGCTCTCTCAAAGCGGCGTCAACGACTGCGTTGCCAAGGGGCTATCGGTCATCCAGGGCGACGCCGACACGGATCTTGCCGACTATCCGGACGACGCCTTCGATTATGTGATCTTATCGCAGACTCTTCAGGCGACCCGCCAGCCGCGCCGCGTCGTCGAGCAAATGCTCCGGATCGGGCGCCATGCGATCGTGTCGTTTCCGAATTTTGGCTACTGGCGGATCAGGTTCGAGGTCGCCTTCCGCGGGCGAATGCCGGTCACCCGGAACCTTTGCTGGGCCTGGTACGAGACGCCCAACATCCATTTTTGCACCATCCAGGATTTTATCGCCCTCGTGCGCGAGATCGATGCGCGCATTGAGCGCGGGGTTGCGCTCGACCGCTTCGGGGCGCCGCTTTCGTTTGGCCAACCCTGGATCTGGAACCTGCTTGGGGAACAAGGCGTGTTCAGTCTGGCACGCCGGCGCTGAGACCCTGGGTCCGGATCATTTGCCGCGTCATTCGGTTGACGCAGGCGGCGCCTAGGATCGGGGCTTGAGCCGCGCCCAGAACGCTTATCGCCCGGGCGTGAAGCGCTGCTGCGGCCGGAAGACTCAATGAAACGCAAAGGCCAGCCGGACGCGGGTTTCTGGACCGAAGCGTTCGATTGCCTGGCGGACGATTCGCCCCCCGAGTTTCAGATAAAATTGGACCGCCCGCTCATTGTCGGCAAGGGCCCAAACGAGAACGGAAGGATAGCCGTGCTCGGCGAGATCTTTGCGCGCCACCTCAAAGAGTCGGCTGCCGAAACCAAGCCCCTGGAATTCAGGGGCGATATAAAGCTCAAAAATCTCGCCGCCATAAGGCAGCAATGGCACCCGGTTGCGGCCGTAGCTGGTGTAACCGCCGATCGTCTCATCAAAGTCGAGCACAAGGAGGCGCGACCCCCGGCGTATGGCGGACTGCCACCAGGAGGGTCCGCGCCGCGCGATCATGCGTTCCAGTTCCAGGCCCGGGATGAGGCCCCTGTACGCGCCGCGCCAGGCAGCGTCATGCACGGCGGCGATCCCTTCGGCATCGCCTTCGCGCGCATTCCTTATGGTGATGACCGTCTCGATCATTTGGCAATGTTAAGGCCGCTTGGCCTGCCGCCGCAAGAACTGTTTCGCAATTTACTTTCATTTGTGCGTGGCCATTGCACCAGGAACACGGTCGCCTCGTCACGAAGGCCGTGAATTACTCCTGGAATTCGCCTGAACCCTGGCAGGTTCAGCCGAAGTCGCGGCGCGGCCGCCAAAGACCGTGACGTTCGGGGACGGATTCTGGCGTTTCGGCTTCGATCGCGTGGATCGCCTCGACGTCCGGCCGCCTGCCTCTGTCGGCTCCCTTGATGACGAGGGCGAAGGCGATGGCGTCGCAGGCAATAAGTGTCAGCCACCATATCTGAGACGTGGCAATTCCCAATATGGCTATTGTCAGCACCGCAACGAGGCCAGCGAGCACGGCGGGTGCCGCGGTCGCCGGAATTCGTCCGGCGGCGGTGAAAAGCTGAACAAGGAGGAGCGCGAAACCGGCGGCACCCACGAGCCCAAAATCGTACCAGAGGACAAACAAGAAGCTTGCCAGCGTTCCCTCGGGCAAATAACCGAAGTTTAAGCCCCGATGCACAAAGTCATACCCATGACCGGTAATCAAACGTGGCCATTGCGAGACAATGAGATCGTTCCAAACAAGTATTGGCGCCGAAGCCGGGCCTGGCTGAACTCCGGCCAGCTTAAAGCCGCTTTGGTAAAGCAAAGGCAGAAGGGGGGACAAAAAGAATAAGCTTGCCAAAAACCACGCGAGGACGCGTGCCGTCTTCGCCGGGGCGGACATGGCCGCGGCAAACACGAACGCGCCAGCGCCCATTGCAAGCAGTGCGATTTGCGCAAACCCGGCAAGCGCGGCGGCAGCCACGAGTATCGCAAGGCTTGCCGCCGCAATCCACTCCTCGCGCAGGGAGAGCACTCCAAGCGCTGGCCAGACAAGAACAATTGCGGTGATCAATGCGCGTTCAAACAGCGTTTCGTCGAACGCGAAGCCCGCCAAAAACCATGGAGCATCGAAATATGCCAAGATAATTGTAGCTAAACTTGCCAAGGCGAGCCCTACAGGCAACACGTATAAATCGACGGGTTTCGTCTGCCGCGGAACGTAAACCGCGGCGAGCGCGGCAAGAACGGCTGCGCCGGAGGACTGCATGAATCGCACCCCCGCTTGCGCCGGAAACGGAGTCCAAACCAAGGACACTGCCGCCCATAAGCCTATAAACAGCGCCGTCGCGCCGGCCGGTGTGCTGAGCGCGGCAAACAGCCGCCGGCCCGCGTGCTCTGGTGCATCCAACAGCGACCCGATCAAAACCAGAATTGCGCCGACCGGCAACAGAACGTAAATCGCGCCGTGCCAGAAAATTCCCGCGCAAGGAAGGCCCAGGAACAAGACCGAAAGTCCAAGCCGGATCAGAAGTTTCGAAGCGGCCTCGGCTGGCGTGTCGCTGGATGGTAAGGCGGCGGACATTGACTCGGCCTTCTGGAACAAAGGGCCGGGGGTAGGCACGCGCCGGCCCCTTTTGGCAAAAATCGGCTACGCTTTTCCGCCGCAAATAATTCGCAATACTTAAGCGCGAATGCAAGGGGGCAATACCGGATTTTATTGGCTGATAACTGTCAACTATAGAAATTAACCAGCCTATCCGGCTAAAAGTCGAGGCGCTGGAAAGTAACGATTCTGGGCCATGCTGCCCACGCAACGAGCAGCGCCACCCAGGGTTAACAGAACCATCGATAGGGGCCAAGTCCAAATATCGACCGCTGGATGCTCCCTCTTCACGCGCACAATGTTATCATTTACCTAATAACAGTATCAGTAGTATCAGCATACGCCTACCGAGAGCCATTGCCTCGACAGCCCTTTGTCGTCCATGTCGCTGGCGATGGTCCTGCGACGTATGGGCCTTGGTGACTTCACCGTACATGGTTTTCGTTCGGCTTTTCGCGATTGGGCTGGCGAAGAGACGCATTTCCCTCGCGAGATATGCGAGTCGGCGCTTGCTCATTCCCTGCGGGACAAGACGGAAGCGGCTTATCGGCGCGGCGATGCTCTCGAAAAGCGGCGTGCCCTTATGGAAGCTTGGGCCTCCTATTGCGAGAGCGGGAGCAACGTTCTGCCTTTGCGCGCGATAGGGTGATATAGCGAACGCGCAGAGATAGGCCGACGGGGCGACAAACCGGGGACAGCATCCCCCGGTTTCCCTGCGTCGGCCACGACGCTCGCGAGATGCTGCGCTGACGATATGGAATACTCTAGTTCCGTTAGGGGAAAACCCGGCCCAAGAGGAGAACGAAGCCGACTGCGCCTGAGCCGGCGACACGCCACACGCATCCGGCGCCGGGCTTCGTCGCGCATTTTCCCGACCAAGGATAAGTCGAGGTTCCACGCTGTTCAGACTTCAGCGTGGCGGAGCCGTGACGGAATTACGTGACGGACCGCTGACGTCCAAGTACAATCGCCATCGTCTGCATCGTGATGGCGAACATGACAAGTTCTATTGATCCGAAGTTTGTACCGTCGCTCAAATTCGCCTTCGCGCGATTGCAACCCGAACCAGAAGCGATATCGGCTGCCTTTAAAAGATTATCTCAACAAAACGTATTGACGCCAATATTGAAGGAATCACTTCTTAAGTTAAACGGGGTATCGAACCCGAGTGTTTCCGATATTAGGGTGACCGCGCGGCGCGCCACCGAGCTGCTCTTGAAAACGCCAAATGGGATGCCGAACATCGATGTTGGCAAACAAAGCGCCCAGCTTGGCCCGTTGATTGCTGGTGGCGCGAAAACACGTGTAATCCTCCGCGCAATCGCTCAGCTAGAGAAGGAAGGCCAACTGCCCGATGGCCTGACCGCCAAGGAGCGCAACAACAAGCTCATGGCTCGGATTGTTGCCAACGGCGGTTCCGTCGCGAATAGCGAAGCTGCCATGGCGCGAGCCATCCAGCGAGCTTATCGGCGGCGCGGTCACTAGCTCATACATCATAGCCGAATTACTGCATCGATAATGACGACGCGCGCCTGTCGCCATTTGTCGTCGTGATGTCGCGACTTGTCGCAAGGAGAGTCGGACCCAACAGATTATCCTTTGCTCATGTCAGGCGGACTCCCACGGATCGTCCGGACCGCCTAGACGATGGAGCG
>JBPYDY010000329.1:0-6348 GCA_051986155.1 Methylocella sp. | reverse complement strand
AAACTCACAACTTTCGCATAAGAACCGCGCCCCTGAAAAATCAGGGGCTTACGTTATGCAAAGATACTTGCAAAAGTTAGGAGCGTTGGTACCCCTTCCGCACTGCGGGGGCTTTTGATCGCCATTTCCCCCTAAACCGCCACAAGGTCGGCGGCGGCGGCAAAGGCCGCGCGCTCTTGGATAAAGGCAAAGCGCGCCTCGGGCTTATTTCCCATCAAACGCTCGACCGAATCCGAAGTCGCCTCGCGCTCTTCGGGAACGACAACGACGCGCAGCAGGCTCCTTGTCCTTGGATCCATCGTCGTCTCTTTGAGCTGCGCGGGCAGCATCTCGCCAAGCCCCTTAAAACGGCTGACTTCAATCTTGCCCTTGGCTCCGAGGGCCGAGGCGATCAATTGATCCTTGTGTGCGTCGTCGCGCGCATAAACGTGCTTTGCGCCTTGGGTCAGCCGGTATAGCGGCGGCACGGCGAGATAAAGATGCCCCGCCTCGATGAGCTTTGGCATCTCGCGGTAGAAGAACGTGATCAACAGCGAAGCGATATGGGCGCCGTCGACGTCGGCGTCGGTCATGATGATGATTTTCTCGTAGCGCAGATCCTGTTCCTTATAATGCGCTCCGGCACCGCAGCCGAGCGCCTGGATGAGATCGGAAAGCTGCTGGTTGGCGGCGAGTCTATCGCGCCCCGCGCTTGCGACATTCAGAATTTTGCCACGCAACGGAAGCACCGCCTGGTTCGCGCGATCGCGCGCCTGCTTGGCCGAGCCGCCGGCCGAATCGCCTTCGACAATAAAAAGTTCGGATCCTTGCGAAGCGCTGTTTGTGCAATCGGCAAGTTTTCCGGGTAGCCTAAGCTTTCGTGTCGCGGTCTTGCGCGCAATGTCCTTTTCCGCGCGCCTGCGCAGCCTCTCCTCGGCGCGCTCAATCGTAAAGTCGAGCAATTTTGCGGCGTGCGAGGGGAAGTCCGCGAGCCAATGATCGAAGGCGTCGCGCACCCCGCTCTCGACGATTTTTGCCGCCTCGCTCGACAAGAGCCGGCCCTTGTTTTGGCCCTGAAACTCGGGTTCGCGCAAGAATACGGAAACCAAAGCAGCGCAGGACGCAATAATGTCCTCGCCTGTCACGGAGCCCGCGCGTTTTGCCTGGCCGATCCGTTCCGCGTGATCCTTGAGACCGCGGGCGAGTGCCGCGCGAAGACCTGCCTCGTGCGTGCCGCCATCGGGCGTTGGAATCGTGTTGCAATAAGAATGAATGAACCCATCGTCAAAAGAAAACCATGCCAACGCCCATTCGAGCGAGCCATGGCCGCCTTCTTTCTCGATCTTACCAGCGAAAATTTGATCGGTGACAAGCTCCTTGCCTTCGATGTCTTGGATGAGGCAATCCTTGAGCCCGCCGGGGAACCGGAAGACAGCTTCGGCGGGGGTCTCTGACCCCGGCTCAAGCCATTCCGGCGCGCAACGCCAGCGGATCTCGACGCCGCCAAAGAGATAGGCTTTCGCCTTGGCCATCTTGAAGAGTCGGGCGGGTCTGAAATGCGCGGCCTCGCCGAAAATCTTTTTGTCGGGCTTGAAACGCACCAATGTGCCGCGGCGGTTTTGCACCTTCCCGAGCTTTTCGAGACCGCATTTTGGATGACCGCGCTCGAAAATTTGCCGGTAAAGTGTTTGGCCCCGCGCGACTTCAACTTCGAGGCGTTCGGAGAGCGCATTGACCACCGAGACGCCGACGCCGTGCAAGCCGCCCGAAGTCCGGTATGATCGGGAATCGAATTTGCCACCCGCATGGAGCGTCGTCATGATGACTTCGAGCGCTGATTTTTTCGGAAATTTGGGATGCGGATCAACCGGAATGCCGCGCCCGTTGTCGGCGACGCAGAGAAAGCCGGATGGCTCGAGGCGCACATCGATGAAGCTTGCATGGCCTGCAATCGCCTCGTCCATCGCATTGTCGATGACCTCGGCGAAGAGATGGTGAAGCGCCGCCTCGTCGGTGCCGCCGATATACATTCCTGGCCGGCGCCGCACGGGCTCGAGTCCCTCCAAAACCTCGATCGAGGCGGCGGTGTAACCCTGTTCGCCCAGCGTTTCGTGGCCCCACGCCGGTCCGGCTGCCTTCTGCGATTGCCGTCCGGCGCCGCGCCGCGGCCCTTTCCGGGCTGGCGCCTTGCGCGCCACATTGCCAAAAAGATCGCTCTGTCTCGTCATGCAGAAACCAATGCCTATCGTCCGTAATTAGCCAACGCGTTTGCTTGGGCTCGCTCCCGTGAATCGTTCAGGAGGAGCTAGCCCAGAAGCCGAAAGGCTAATAGGCGACGAGCACCTGAATAAGATCCGCGACTGTTTAAGAAAGCAGGAGCGGAGCCGGTTTTCCTGGGTGCAAAGACCCATGATTCGCCTATCCGAGCCCAGCAGGAAAAAGCATGACGGTCAACACCGCCTGTTGCCGTCCAGCCAGTTCCGTCGAGGTCGAATGGACGAACCGCGAGAGGAGACGGATGCTGCGCGGACAAGCAAAACGTCTTCAAGTCGCCCTACCAATCGCCGTTGCCGCTGCCTTGTTCACATGGGATGCGACTGCCCAGACAAGCTCACCGGAAGTAGTCGCGCGTGCCGCAAACGAGACCAAATTATCCGAAAAGGCCGGGCCGCCGCATGACCCCAACATGTTGGGGATCGTAACAGATTTCCGCAACGATACAGAAATGGCCGCTGCTAATGAAGTTGCGGCATTGATCACTGCAGGCCAAGAGACCGGACCTCACGGCGAAGAGGTGTTGCGTGTCACGCTGATGGCTGGCAGTGGCGGATTTCAAAATATTCGCGACGTGTTGACGCTGCCTGATGCCGACATGGCCATTGTGCCGGTGCCCTTGCTGGACCGCGCGGTTGCGGCGCTGGGCTCGGACCATCTGCGCGAGCGTATCGTCTACATCGCTCCGATCTTTAAGGAAGAGTTCCACCTGATCGCTAACTCGTCGATCCAGAACATCAAGCAACTGGCTGGAAAAACCGTAAACTTCGGCGTGACGGATAGTGCCGAAGATGTTCTCGGCCGCGAGATATTCGATAGTCTCGGCCTAGATATTAAAGCGGTCAATCTCGATCATAAAGACGCGCTAGCCGCTCTCAGGAAAGGTGAAATAGAAGCCGATTTGCTGTTCGCGGAGAAGCCGCTAAATTTGCTTGCTGCATTTAACGACGAAGCTGGGTTCCGGCTCGTTGAGCTCCCCCGTTTGTACGCCTTCGATAAGGACTTACTTCCGGCGACTCTGACCCACGACGATTATCCCAACCTCATCGCATCCGGTACAAGCGTCGCAACCATCATGGCACGGTCGGTCCTCATTGCATATAAATGGCCGAGCGGAAGTAGCCGCTATCAACTCATGGACTTCTTCGTTCGTACCCTATTTTCGCGATTTTCGGAGCTGCCGAGCGGTCCGAATCATCCAAACTGGGGGGATGTCAATCTCGCCACGAGTCTCCGCGGCCGGGCACAATTTCCCCCGGTTCAGCACTGGCTTGACCAGTATGGGTTGGAATCATTCTTAAGCGAACGGGGGATCGATGCGTCGGCGGACCAGAGCCGCCTGTTGCAAGACCTTCTTCGCTCGCGATAATAGTCCGCAGGGCTCTCCGACCATGGCCGCGGGCATATCCGAAGAAAATGCGAGGGAGTACAATAATGATAAAACGCTTCGCCGCCATTACCATTATGTTTGTCGCGATGTTCACGCCGGCTATCGCCGCCAAAAGCACCCGGCCTCATCATCGGCATCATCATCACCGGAAAAAAATTCAAAGCGTAAATTACCGGAAGCTCGCGGAAGCTAAGGGCTATAAGTAAGGTCAGTTCTCTTAACTTTCCAGAGTTTTTTCAGGGCCTCGGTGTCATCTATGTCATCCCCGAGACCCTGCCCGCTGGCCCCTTCCTTTCATTCGATCGTAAAGACAATCTCGTCGCAACGATCTACATGATTCCGGTTCAAGACATTAATGACCACAAGAACTTCGATCTTCCCGACTTCGCGGGCAGATCCGATCATACCAGCTTCTATTTCAACCCGGGTCATCCCGGAGTGCCGATGCCCCATTATCATTTCGTCATCTGGCATGTATCCAAAAAGGGCGAGGCGAGCGTTGCGAGGTAAAACAGGGCCGCAAGCGGGTGCTCGGGCTGCACGCGCGAACGGTTAGAAACGCCGGCTAAGCGCCACCGGAAGCTGCGCATTTTGCCCAGGTGTGCCGGCGCGAAGCGCTTGCTTCCATGAAAACAAAACCCGCGATTTTGATTCACGGCGCGCCAAACCCAAAGCCGCGCGTTAATGATTAGGCCTTGCCAAAAATTAGCGAAAGCGGCAGGCTCAGCGATAACTAAGGCCGGCGTTCATCTTGGATGCCGATAATATAGATATAGAGAAGGAAACGCGATGTCTTACGATTGCAAGAGTCCAGACGACGTCCTCAAGACAATCAAGGATGACAAGATCGAGATGATCGATCTACGCTTCGCCGACGTCCCCGGTCTTTGGCAGCACTTCTCGGTCCCGCCCCGGGCGTTGAACAGCGACAGCTTTTCCGAGGGAGTGGGTTTTGATGGCTCCTCCATTCGCGGCTTCCAAGAGATCCAGGAAAGCGACATGATGGTCGTCCCGGACCCGGCGACGGCGTTCCGGGACCCGTTCACGGAAGCGCCTACCTTGGCGCTAATCTGCAACATCCGCGATCCGATAACCGGTCAGAGCTATACCCGCGACGCCCGCTACGTCGCCCAAAAGGCCGAAAAGTACCTCCAAGAAACGGCGGTTGGCGATACCGCCTATTTCGGTCCCGAACTCGAGCACTTTGTGTTCAATGAGGTGCGTTACGATCAAGGGACCAACTACGGCTATTACGAGATCGACGCCGCCGAGGCCAACTGGGATGCTCGGGACAGAAATGGCCCCAGTCTCGGGCATAAACTTCGCCCGAAAGAGGGCTATTTTCCGGTCCCGCCAGCCGATGCACTCCAGGATGCGCGGACCCAAATGGTTTCGGTCCTTGAACAGCTCGGGGTTGCGGTTGAAGCGCACCATCACGAGGTCGCGACGGGCGGCCAGGGCGAGATCGATATGCGCTACGCCAAGCTGACCCGGATGGCCGACAACGTCATGATCTACAAATATGTGGTCAAGAATGTCGCGCGTAAACGCGGCATGACCGCGACCTTCATGCCGAAGCCGCTTCTAGGCGATAATGGCTCGGGCATGCATGTCCACCAGAGCATCTGGAAGGGCAGCACGCCGGTGTTTGCTGGCAACAAATATTCCAACGTCAGCCAGGAATGCCTTTATTACATCGGCGGGCTCCTGAAGCATGCCCCGGCGTTGCTCGCGATCTGCGCGCCGACCGTCAACTCCTACCGGCGGCTGGTGCCGGGGTTCGAGGCGCCGGTCAATCTCGGCTACTCCGCGCGCAACCGCTCGGCTGCCTGCCGCATCCCCATGTACTCGCCCGATCCAAAGCAGAAACGCGTCGAGTTCCGCTGCCCGGACCCGGCAGCCAATCCCTATTTGGCTTTCGCGGCAATGCTGATGGCGGGCCTCGATGGGATTCAGAGCCGTATCGACCCTGGCGAAGCGATCGACAAGAATCTCTACGACCTTCCACCAGAAGAGAGTGCGAAAATTCCGTCGGCGCCCGGATCGCTCGAGGAGGCGCTCGACGCCCTCGAGGCCGATCATCAATTCCTGCTAAAAGGCGATGTTTTCACCAAGGACGTGGTCGAGACCCATCTCAGCTATAAACGGTCGCGCGAGATCGATGAAATTCGTCTGCGCCCGCATCCTTATGAGTTCTTCCTCTATTATGACGTGTGAGAGGCCAGCGTTTCGTTCTTGTCCTGACGGGCACTGCGTCCTTCCGGCAAGCCCGGACTTTGAAGCCAGAAGAATAAAAGGGCGGCCAAAAGGCCGCCCAAAGCTTTGAGCGAGATCTGGCTCTGCCAATATGATCCGTTTTGAGGCCATCGCTGCCGCCAAGTAAGCGGCAAGCTCAAAGGAGCCCATGCAATCCCACAAGCCAGGGCAGCATTCCGTCGCCCGAGCCACCGTCGCTTGCCAAGAATGGCTTGAGGCCACAACCGGCGAACCGCTCCAAAAGCTTTGGTCTCGAAAGGACGGTCTGGCTACAAATCAGCTCGTGCTGGTCGGTGACGCCATTCTGTCGCTAACCTCGACCGACCCGATATGGGTTCGAAATCAGGTCCAACGAATAAAAAGCGGCGATCCAAACAGTCGCCGGGGCGCTGTGTTCGAGCTACTCGGCCTAAACATGTTGGAAGCAGCCTCAGTCAAGCCCACGCCCG
>JBPYDY010000328.1:0-8489 GCA_051986155.1 Methylocella sp. | reverse complement strand
GTCACGCTTGCACGAAAGGTTCTGATGGAAAGAAGCTTGAGATCGAGCAGAGGAAAGGCCGCCTTGCGAGCGTGGAGCGCGCAAGCGCTCAAGGTGATGATGAGCTTCTTCCCTGTGAGCGGCTTCGTGCGGTCTCTGGAATTTACGAGCCTTAATGCGATTGCTTTTGCCGAAATCGACGCTTCGCAGATGAGCCGCGCTGTCGCCTTTTCCTCGATGGTTCAGCAATTGTCGTTAAGCTTTGGCATTGCGGCCGCAGCTGGCGCCCTCGAAGGCGTTGCTTTATTAACTCCCGGCCACGACGCTCTGGGCATCGAAAGCTTTAGATGGGCGTTTATCGCAGTAGCGGCTGTGTCTCTAAGTTCGGCCTTAGTGTTCATGCGCCTGCCCGCCGACGCCGGTTCCGAGCTTACGCGCAGACCTTTGGAGAAAGCCGCCGAAGCAATCCCACCCGCTTCCCAGTGAGCGTGAGCTAACGACTGCCGCCGCTACTCGTGGCGATAGGCCTTGTACGAAAGAAATGCTCCAATCGCCAGGAATACAACAGCGAAGACAGGAAAAACCCCCGCGGCGGACGGGGCGATTTTCGCCGTGAGTGCAGCGAGCTGCGTGGGGAAGATCATGCGCAGGAGGCCGACGACTAGCGCGAGCCATCCCATCACGGTCACCAGCACCGGCCAGCCGCCCGTCCATCTGTTGTGGAAATAGACGATGGCGAGACCCGGCACGAATGCGGCGTATCCCGCGATCATGATGAGAGCAGGGCTTTGGGACAGCCCGTCGATAATGGATTGCGATGTGCCAAGGTTGGCAAGAAGCGAGACGGCGCTCGCGACCAACGTCGGACCGAGCAGGGCCGCGATCGTTTTCGATGTCGTCATGCCATTCAATTCCACTCCCTTATATCCACAAAATGCCCGGCGATTGCCGCGGCGGCAGCCATGGCGGGCGAGACGAGATGGGTGCGGCCTCTAAATCCTTGACGGCCCTCAAAATTGCGGTTCGAGGTCGAGGCGCAACGCTCCCCGGGCGCGAGGCGGTCTGGGTTCATCGCAAGGCACATCGAGCAGCCGGGCTCCCGCCATTCGAATCCGGCAGCCAAGAAAATCGCGTCAAGCCCCTCGGCCTCGGCCTGTTGCTTGACGAGCCCCGAGCCCGGCACGACCATGGCGTTTACCCTCGACGCGACGAGCTTGCCTTCGACCATTTTGGCGGCGGCGCGCAGGTCTTCGATGCGGCCATTGGTGCAGGAGCCGATAAACACCCGGTCGATAAAAATGTCGGTGATCTTTTCGCCGCCCTTTAGCCCCATGTAATCGAGCGCACGCGCGATCTTGGCTTTTTTGGCCTCGCTGTCGGCGGCGTCGAGACAGGGCACGCGGCCCTCGACCGTCACCACATCTTCGGGGCTCGTGCCCCAGGTGACAAGCGGCGGCAATTTGGCTGCATCGAGGCGGATTTCCTTGTCGAAGACGGCGTCCGGATCGGAGCGCAATGTCTGCCAATAGCGCATCGCCGCATCCCAGGCGGCGCCTTTTGGCGCCTTCGGCCGGTCTTTCAAATAGGCAAAGGTCTTTTCATCCGGCGCGATCAAGCCGGCGCGGGCGCCCGCCTCAACCGACATATTGCACACGGTCATGCGGCCTTCCATCGTAAGAGCACGGATCGCCTCACCCGCATACTCGATCACATGACCGGTGCCGCCCGCGGTCCCGATCTCACCGATGATGGCAAGCACAATGTCCTTGGCGCTTACGCCTGGCCCAAGCGCGCCATCGACGGTGACCCGCATGTTCTTGGCTTTGGTCTGGATTAGCGTTTGCGTCGCAAGAACATGCTCCACCTCGGAGGTACCGATGCCATGGGCGAGCGCGCCAAAGGCGCCATGGGTCGAGGTGTGGCTATCGCCGCACACGATCGTCGTGCCGGGAAGCGTAAAGCCCTGCTCGGGGCCAATGATATGGACGATGCCTTGCCGCTTATCGCGCTCGTCAAAATATTCGATGCCAAACTCGCGCGCATTTTGGGCCAGCGTCTCGACCTGGGTTTTGCTTTCGGGATCGTCAATCCCTTTCGAGCGGTCGGTCGTCGGCACATTGTGATCGACAACCGCCAGTGTTTTTTGCGGCGCCCGGACGGGCCGCCCCGACAAGCGCAGCCCCTCAAAAGCCTGCGGGCTCGTCACCTCATGGACGAGATGGCGGTCGATATAGATCAAGCTCGCGCCGCCCTGTTCCGTATGGACGAGATGATCATCCCAGATCTTGTCGTAAAGCGTGCGGGGCATGGCCTTGAGACGGTTCCTGGCTCGAGCGGGCTCTTGCAAAACAAGCAATTAGGATGGCAATTCTTATCCGCAAGACGCGGCCACGGGAAGTCCCCCCGCGAAGATGAGGAAGTTTACGCGGAGAATTTCATGCGCCCGCCGGTTGCGCCCTATCTGACCGTATCCCCAGCCCTCGCGGCGATCACTTTTTATACGACCGTCTTCAATGCCCGTCAGCGCGCGCTCATGCCTTCGTTCGACGGGATGCGGATTATGCATTGCGAGCTCGTGATCAACGAAGGCTCGGTGATGCTTGCCGATGCTTTTCCGGAATTTGGGCAGACAAGGGTGCCGCTTCCAGGCGAGCTTGCGACCGTCTCGGTGAGCCTCGAATATGCCGAGGCCAAGACCGTCGACGAAATCTTTGCGAAGGCCACGGGTCTTGGCGCGAAAGCCGAAACAAACCCGATGAACTCGTTCTGGGGAACGCGGGTCGCGACCTTTCGCGATCCCTTTGGGCACCGCTGGATCCTCAATGCGCCGCTGGCCTAAGCCCGCGCTACCCGCCCTCGCCCTTGGCCGCCGCAGGAAGCGCAACCGCGGCAGCGTTCTTTGATTTGGCAGCCGCCTTGACCTCTTTTTTGGCGGCTTTGCGCGCAGACTTTGCGGCAGGCGTTTCCATCTTCTCGGCGATGCGCGCCGACTTGCCGCGCCGGTCGCGGAGATAATAGAGCTTTGCGCGCCGGACTTTCCCGCGCCGCACTAACTTGATCGAGTCGATATTCGGCGAATAGACCGGAAATACCCGCTCGACGCCTTCGCCGTAGGAAATCTTACGCACCGTGAAGCTTTCGTTGAGGCCGCTGCCCGCGCGGGCGATGCACACGCCCTCGTAGGCTTGCACCCGGGTGCGGTCGCCTTCCTTTACTTTGACATTCACCACCACGGTGTCGCCCGGGGCGAAAGCGGGAATTGTCCTTGCTGCCAAAAGCTTGGCGGCCCGCGCGGCGTTGATTTCCGCGATGATGCTCATAAAAATCAAACCTTTCCGCTCGTGCCTGCAAGGCTCGCGGTTTGCTTCCCCGTGAATTGGAGAGGCCGATCTACAGTGCCAAAAGCCGCTTGTCGAGGCCGCCGCCGTCCAATCCAAGGCCAAGCAAAGCGACATTACAAGCAAGAGGTGTCAGAGGATGCCTGTTTGCAGGAACCTCCGCATGGCGAGCGGTTTTCAGCGCGGGGGAGCCTCGGGAGCTGCAGGAGCCTCAGGGGCCGGCGGTGGAGCCTCGGGAGCAGCAGGAGCCTCAGGAGCCGGCGGTGGAGCCTCGGCCGCGCTGGGAACCTCTGCCTCCACGGCGGGCGGAGCCGGAGGAGCCGCGGGGGCATTTGCGGCGGCGGGAGGCGTGGCAGCCGGTTTCGCCTCGCCAGCATGAACGGCCGACACGCGGTCAAAAGTCGTTACGCCATCGGTCTCCGAATCGATGAGATCAAACCGGTTTGGGTTTATCGGGCTTATCGTCGTCGAGTATTTCTTCCCGTTCATCAGCTGAATGTATATTTTTCCCCCCTGCGCTAGCTTATATTTGCCCGTCACCGGCGGCGGGCCGCTAGTGTCTGCTGCCGCTTCGGCCGCGTTGTCGCCCGCAGCGGGACCGGGCACGGTCATGCTTACACTCTCGTCCGTGCGGAACAGGAGGTGTTCTGGTCCCCGTTCGGCTTTCCATTCTCCAACGATCTTCGAATTTACGTTGGGGAGCGAGCGTTGGAGCCTTGCTAGGTTGATCCGGTTGTAACCGATGATAGCCGTGAAGCCGACGATAACGATAATCCATTCGAGAAGGCTTATCCGCTTGCGCTTTCCTGGTGGAGACGGTGGCGCCATCTTTGCTTCCTCCTGGCGAATGATTTTTTTGCTTAGCCGGGATCGTGCCGGGCCAGTCGCTTTTCCTTTGTTGAACCTTCCTAGCACCATATTGTGGACGCCTTCAAGCGCTGTAAAATGCAATGCTGCTTTGCGGCGTGGTAAACTCCTAAGAAATCTAGACCAGCGCAAATTATTATTTCAGCACCAAAGTCGGCAAACTGGGTTCGTAATTCCTGTAGCGCCGGCGTGACTTCAAGTCCCTGATCCGCCATTTTGGATTGCAAGTAACTTAAGCTGTTTCCTTCACGATTAAGCAAAGAATAAGCGTCAATGAAACCTGCCATGCGCAGCGACGAGGACCTCCTTGCTGTCATCGACCTGATTTACCAGGCCGTGCTCGATGCCGAACTCTGGCCCGCGGCGCTGATCAAGTTGGCCGATATTATGGGCGTATCGCAAATTGCTATGCCGTCGTTTGATTGCCGGGCCAATATATTCGCTACGGTCGCGCCGCGGTTCGATCCCGACCTGGTTGCCGTCTATAAGAACTTTTGGGCTTTCCGCGAGCCCGTTTTACCGCGCGCCGTACTTCGACCGCTAGGCGAAGTTTACTCCTCGACGATCTCATCCCGCGCTCAGAGTTTGCCGCCACGCCGGTCTTCAATGAGTTTTGGCAGCCTAGTGGCTGCGGCCTTGCTGCGATAGGCGCCAATCTTGTGTGCGAAGGGAGGTTTTCGGCGTTGATCACCGCTTTCAACGCCTCCGGCAAGGACATGTTAAGCTCTGAGCAAACGCGCCTCTTCGAAGCGGCCGTGCCGCATCTCATGCGGGCTGTTTGCCTCAACCGCCGGCTGTGGGATCTTGAAGTCAATACTCTGGCTCTGCCCGAGCACTTCGATGCCTGGCCCAAGGCCGCAGTATTGACCGATGTCAACGCACGCGTAGTACGAGCCAACGCCGCCGGCAAATTGCTCCTCGATGCCAAGGACGCCATCTATCTCTGCGAGGCCGTCTGACCGTCTCGGATGCCCCGGATGTGCTGCAAAAGCTCGTGTCCTCCTGCGCGCGCAACGACTTGGCGGGTTACGGCCCGGGCGGCGAGCTCGAGGTGGGCCGCGTCAGCCCGCGCTCTCCGCTGCATGTGACGGTTACGCCTCTTTGCTCTAAAGTCCCGTTGACGGACCTGCCTTGGATCGGCGTCGGAACTCCTGTTGCAATCATCACGATGACGGACCCCGATATCGCGCGCCGGCGGTGCGAAAAAACTCTGCGCCTGCGTTTCGACCTGACCTTTGCGGAAGCCGCGTTTGCCGGTGAAATTCTCAAAGGGGACGGCCGCAAGGCTGCCGCGCGCCGGTGCGGCATTACGGTCGGCACGGCCAAAACCCATCTCGCAAGTATTTTCGAAAAGACCGGCACCCACAGGCAGGCTGAACTTATTCGCGTCCTGCATGCCGCCGCCGATGAGTGTGAGCCCGAATGAGGAACGGGCCTCGCTCATGCCGCTAGGGACTAGACGCCGTTGGCTGCGGATCCCGCATGTTTCGAGGTTTTCTTTTCATTGCCTGTTCAGCAAGGTCAAAGAGAGCGCTACGTCAGCAGCCGAGATCCTTACTCATGCAGGCACAAAAGGCACGGCTAATGCCAGAGCCACGACATGGTTCCTGAGGAACAGCTCATTGCGCTCATCGACCTGATCTACGAGGCAGCGCTCGACAATGATCTTTGGCCAAACGTGCTGGAAAAGATTGCGGACACCACTGGCACGGTTCAAGCGTGGATCGCATCGGCCGACCGGCAAGCCAGTGTCGTTACCGTAATAGCGCCCCGTGTCGATCCCAATTTGCTGACTCTTTGGAGCGGCTGCTGGGCGCTTCGCGATCCGTTCTTCACTCAGGCAATGCTGCGTCCCTGTGGGGAAATCTATACGCTGGACGACCTTATATCGCGCGAGGAGTTTACCGCGACTGCGGTCTTCAAGGAACTCTGGGAACCGGCAAATTGCTCTCTTGCGACTGCGGGCAGCACCCTGATAGCCGAGGAAAAATTTTGCGTGCTCCTCGCAATATCCAACACTGCTGGCCAGGATTACTTGCGCTACGAACAATTGCGCCTCTTCAAACTCATCTCGCGGCATGTCGGCCGGAGCGTACGCATGAGCCGCGAGCTTTGGAAACTGGATCTCATAAATCTTGCTGCAGAAGAGCACTTTGAACTACTGCCATATAGCGCAATGCTAGTCGACATGTGGGGTCGCGTGGTGCTTGCAAATGCCGCCGCCAAGCGAATGCTCGACGCCCGCGACGGAATTATTCTTCACAATGGGCGTCTAACGGTCTCCAGTGCCCCGGATGCACTGCAAGAACTCATCGCCTCATGCGTGCGAGCCGCGGCGGAGCTTGGCGGTCCCGGAGGGGAAGTCGTCATGCCGCGCAATTTTCCACTTTCTCCCGTCAATGTAAGGGTCGCGCCGCTTCGATCGCATACGCGGCTTGCTGATGCTCTATGGATCAGCGTTGGCCCTCCGGTCGCCTTTGTCTCCATGCATGATCCCGACTTCGACCGGCAGCGGCGGGAGGAAAACCTTCGCCACCGGTTTGGCCTGACTAGTGCAGAGGCAGCACTCGCCACAGAAATCGCCAGGGGCGATGGCCGCAGAGCCGCCGCGCAGCGATGCGGCATAACCGACAGTACAGCCAAATCGCACCTCGCCCATATTTTCGAGAAGACCGGGACCCGAAGGCAGACCGAACTTATCCGCCTGCTCTTGTCTGCCGCCAAAACATCAGAAGGCGATCGGTAAGCGCTTCCGGAACTATGTGAGCTTTCGCACGGCATCGCGCGCACCAAACGGCGCCGCGAACGTGCGAGTGCCGCATCGCACGGACAAACTATGAGAATTGCATTCCATTGCTCAAACGCAAGTGCCAGCTGCGGCAGCAGTACGGCACAGGTGAATTTCCTCCAAAGGTTCACTGCGATGAGCAAGGAAGACGACTTTCACGCCGTGATCGATTTAATTTATGAGGCTGCGCTCAACGATAGGCTTTGGCCCGAAGGCGCTGATAAGGCTCGCCGATCTCATGGGAACCGCGCATATCGGCATTTGCACAATGGACCGCCGCACGCAAATCTATGACTCGCTCGCGCCGCGAACCGACCCGGACTGGCACGCGCTCTACAAGCACTATTGGGCCTTCCACAACCCCCTTTGGGCGTTGAGCAAGGCGCGGCCGGCGAACGAGGTGTACTTTCTCGACGACCTCATGCCGCGCGAGGATTTCGCCGCGACCCCCGTTTATAATGAGTGGTTTCGCGCCGCCGGTTTCGGGTTGGCGATGATGGGTGCGAACTTGCACGCAAGCGACGAGGCATCGGCCCTGATTGCGGTCGCAAATGCCCCCTCCCAAGATCAAATAACGAACAAGCAGACCCGGATTTTTAAGGCCGCGTTGCGGCATATTAACCGCGCCGTGCGGATTCATCACGAATTTCGCATCCGCGATTTCGACCATGATACGGCGCCAGATCGGCTCGAGCAGGTGACCTCTGGCGTTATGCTCATCGACCGTGACGCAAAAGTGCTCTTCGCCAACGCCTGGGCGCGAGCGTTTCTTAACACCGGCAGTGGGCTTACCCTCCACCATGGCCGCCTGCACAGCGCGACAGGCTCCGCTATCCTGCAAAGGCTGATCGCCTCATGCGCGTGCCAGTTTCACCCGCCAGGCGATCCGTGCGGGGAGCTTCGCCTGGGCATCGGCCGGTCCCTACACGTGACCGTAACGCCGCTGAGAGCCCGCGGCAGCGTCGCCGAGCTTCCCTGGCTGGGCCTGCAGCTGCCTGTCGCGATGGTCACGATCGGCTACCCCCCACCAATTGGGTCCCGATAAAGTATCAGAGAAGATTCGCAAGCCGGGCGAGGCAATAAGGGCGAAATTAGCAATTTGGCTTTGATAACCGGGATTTGGAGCGGACGGTTTTTCGTCGCACAGGCTTGTTGCACTCAAAATACGGCACTAATTATAGCGCGTCCGGACAGCGATAGGGCTTCGTCCTCACGTGATCGCTGACAGAGCTCGGAAAATGGGCCAAGAAGAACAGATTCAAAACGCGACAAGTTTGATTTACGAGGCCGTGCTGGACGACGGGCTTTGGCCCAAAGTGCTGACCTTGCTTGCCGACACGATGGGAACGGCGCATATCGGCTTTTGCGCAATGGACCGCCGCGCAAAAGCCTTTTACTCGATTGCGCCGCGGACCGATCCAGCCTGGGAGGCGATTTATAAGCAATATTGGGCCTTCCAAAATCCGCTTTGGGCGCTGAGCGCTGGGCGGCCTGCGAACGAGGTTTATCTCCTCGAC
>JBPYDY010000327.1:0-4193 GCA_051986155.1 Methylocella sp. | reverse complement strand
AGAGACACTCTCGCCGCCGTTCCGATCATTTGGCGGAACGGCGAAGCACTGGGGAAGCAGAAGGAACGGTTTCGATTACTCAACAGGCGGGGCGGGTAGAGCCGCGAGCACTTGTTCGCCCGCGAGGAATCCAGGCTAGGCGCCATTAAGCCCCGCAAGCCATACTGCCCGCATCACATGAAACTGACCAAGCCATCAAGCTAAGAAGCGCAGCTGTTGCGATCGCTTAGGAGAAAAGCATGTCTGATAGACTAGATGGCCTGGCTCTTGATCAATTGTTCCGCACGGCCCGTACGCGCAACGCCTGGACAGATCGACCGGTAACCGAAGAACAGCTGCGCGAGCTTTACGATCTGATGAAGTTCGGACCTACATCGGCCAATTCTTGCCCGGCGCGTTTTGTTTGGATCAAGAGCGCTGAAGCCAAGGGCAAGCTTGCTGCCCTCGCAGCGCCAGGCAATGCGCCAAAGATTATAGCGGCACCAGTCACTGTCATTATTGGCTATGATCTAGACTTCGCCGAACAAATGCCGAAATTGTTTCCTGCGCGTGGCAAGGATATGCATTCTTTTCCGATCCCGTGTTTGCAGAAGTCACCGCTTTTCGCAACAGCAGCCTTCAGGGTGCCTATCTGATCATGGCAGCACGCGCATTGGGACTGGGCTGCGGTCCGATGTCCGGCTTCAGCAACGAAGCAGTAGATCGCGAATTTTTTTCAAATACTCGCATCAAGTCCAATTTTATTTGCTCCATCGGCTACGGATCGGATCAAAATCTTTTCGCACGCAACCCGCGACTGACATTCGAGGAATCAGGGCGCTTTGCTTAGCTCGGCGGCCATGCCTCGATGCCCAGGGAGCAAAGTCCGTCTTATGCCTGGGGTCAGGGGAGGGCGAGGGGCCGGGAGAACTCGGTTCAATCCCTGTCGCGCCCACAATGCCAAACCTTTGTGTTGTCATATGCCTCTGGGCTGATTTCGCTTGCTGATCCACTTCCTGAGCTTTGGGTTTGTTGAGCTTTAAGTTTAAAGCTCCCCATACTCATTATAACCCCCAAAATGGCCTCCGCCAGACAGATGGAGGCGAAAGAGTTCTGGCCACGGTGTGGCACCGCTCGCCGCTCGTCACCTTCACGCGGCAGTAGGGCCCTTATTGTGGCGGCGTCAATCGGCCTTGCTAAAGCCTGTCCAAAACGGCACTTATAGCCCAGCTATGCGGCTTAGAGCGTCGGCACGGGAAGAATGGTCAAGCAGCAGTGAAATCAGATTATGACGCGGATGTGATCATCGCCGGTGCCGGGCCGGCGGGGGTTGCGGCGGCAGTCTATCTGAGGCGGCTCGGAGCTTCGGTCGTTGTCCTCGATCGTATGACCTTTCCACGCGATAAAGTGTGCGGCGATTTTGTCGGCCCGTCTGCCCTGATCGAGCTCGAGGCCATTGGCGTATTGCAGATGGCCGGGTTCGCGCAGACGAATATCGGCCGCCGCGGTTCGATATATGTCGACGGTGAACAGTTGATCGCTAGGCCGTTTCCCGCCGTCACTGGCATGCCCAGCTATGGCCGGGTGATTCCAAGGTTCGTACTCGACAAGTTCATTGTCGATGCCGCGCAAAGCGCCGGTGCCCGGGTGATGGAAGGGTGCCAATTTACGAATTTCGCGGTCAATAGCGATGCGGTCACCGTGGAGGTAGCTAGGCCAAGCGGCCCCTTCACGTTGCGCTGCCGCCTTCTGATCGGTGCCGACGGAAGCAGTTCGACGGTCGCGCGGCTGATGCGCGGGTCGCTGCCGCCGCGGCGCGACCGGTTCATTGCCTCACGCGCCTATTTCACCGGAATAGAGGGGCCTGAAGACGAGCTTGACGTTTATTTCGACGGCTGCTGCCTTCCCGGTTACTATTGGTTGTTTCCCACGGGCAAGGGCGAGGCGAACGTCGGGCTCGGCATTGCGCTTGAGGCTTTGCCTGCCCACAACGAAACTCCCGCTGCCATGTTGCGCCGCCTGATCCGCGAGGATAAGGCGCTTTCGGCGCGCCTGCGCAATGCGCGCCTGCGGGGCAAGCCTGCAGGCTGGCCCCTGACCACTTACAACCACCAGCTCCCGATCGTGTTCGACCGGGTCATGCTGATTGGCGACGCCGCGGGGCTGATCAATCCGCTCAACGGAGAGGGCATCCAATATGCCCTGCTCAGCGCAAGGTGGGCAGCCGAGACGCTGATACCGTGCCTGCGCGCGAATGATTACTCCGCGCCGGCGCTCGCTCCTTTTACTGTGCGCGTCGAGAGCGGGTTGCGCTACGACATGGCGCTAGCTCGGCTAATCATCGAGTTGATTAGCAACCGAGCGCTCAGTGCGGTGTGGATTGAGATCTTCAGGATTCTTGCGGCGCGCGCCCGCAAGGATGCCAACTTTGCGGACTCGTTGGCGGGAATCTTCGCCGGACTATCGCCGGCAAGCGATGTCTTGAAGTTGCTTGGCGGTACGCTCGACGAGACGGCAAGAACGCTCATCTGCAAGGGTCTGGCTGCAACCTCCAGCGGTCCGCGAGGATGGGCACGCCTCGGTATCGGCCCAGCGCGTATGTGCTTCCTGATTGCCACCAATGCAGCGAATGATCCTGTCTCCTTCTTCGAATGGTTAAAAAGTGCGGCGGCCGGCGCTGTCGAATTTGGCTCGCAGGCCACGCAAAACGCGATCGCAAGACGGCAAAAAGGGCTGATGTCTCCCAACGATCACCCGTCTGGGTGAAGGACAGATCGAGTGGACAGAGGGCGGGCTATGATGCGGATGCTCGAAAACAAGGTGTGGGCGCAGCGAAGCGCGGCCAATCCTCGAGCCTTACGTAGCTCCCTTATTTTGCGGCCGTGCTTATCGAGCGCTTTGCCTTAGGTCGGCTTGTCGGACGATGCCTGCAGCCCCTCTTCGGCTTGAGCAGCGGCCGCTTGACCAGGATCAGCAATTGACTTTATAGTGGAGAAGTGCAAGTCGTGGATAGGATCTAAGCTTAGGTCACCCGGCGTAAACCACAGGCACGCACAAGGTTCGCGGCGAGGAAATATCCAGCAACTATTAATCAAAATTCCAGCAACTACGGCAAAGACGCTGGGCAGGTAATTTTTTTGTGACGAGGGAGCGTTCGGCACAAAGAATGTCCTGTTTGGGGGCGTGCATCCTGGAAGCTGGCTTGAACAATTAAACACGCGAGGAGGAAGGTAATGGGCGAGCTCCTGGAAATAGCAAGTTGGGTTGGAACGCCGATCGGGGCGGTTACCGCGGTCGCATTCTGCGTTGCGATGTACTTTTTTGGCCGTTGGGTTCTGACCGACTAAAACTCGGCCGGCCGCATCGGTATTCCTAGTATGATTAATTATTGACGGTTAAACATTTGCCAACGAAGCGAGGCGCGCGTTGCCCTTGGGCTTGTGCCTTTCGCTTTAAACTGGGATAACGGCTGGCGGTCCAAATAAGGCGTTGGGTGCGGAAGAGCCTTGTGCAGCCCGACACGACCAAAGCCTAGCGCTTCGCTAGGATATGTGGTCCGGTATCTGTTTCGGCAGGTCGTTGGGTTTTTGCGCAACCTTTCGCCGCCTGCGCGGGGCGGGAGTGGTGGGTGTTCGCGCGGGTTAGCTCATGCCCACTAAAATTACTTCATGCCAAAAAATTGAGTACCTGGGGAGAAACCTTTGGCTCAAGAGTCTTCTGCAAGGATTGGAGCAAAACATATTCAGCTAAATCTGACCCAATCCTACCGCGAACGTGCATCTCTGGTGAGGGACCTTGCGGTGGGGGACGGCAAAGAGGTGGTGGTCGCAAGCGACTCCCGCTTGATGGCGGAACAATTTGCAGCCTGTAGCGAGCTTGACGAACGGATTCAGTCGATCTTTCCGGTCAGCATAGCGATCGCCGATAAGAACCCGATGGTTCTACGGGCGCTCGAAGCGCTTCTTACCGGCGACAGCCGCTTCAATCTTCTGCTGAAGGAAAGTGACGGGACACGGTTTCTCAACTCATTGGCTCATCATCCGGTTAGGTTGGGGGTTATCGGCTGGGAGTTGCCGCCGCTGCGCGCTCCCGACATTCTCCAGGCACTTGCCAGGCGCCCCGGCTCGCCAAAAATCGTGGTCTACAGCGGCACGAGGAATCCGGCCGCTCCTGCCGAAACATGGAGGCTCGGCGGGGCCGGCTTCGTAAGCAAA
>JBPYDY010000326.1:0-6940 GCA_051986155.1 Methylocella sp. | reverse complement strand
AATATTAGCCTGCAGATGTTCGCACTGACGCCAGCGCCGCCGGAGGGTCTGCGGCACTGGCTTTAAGCCCCGGGGGATGAGTTCATGAGCGGTGCATCGCGGTTGGGTTTTCCGGCGCTCATCACTACTCTCCTAGTATCGCCCGCCGCGGCAGCGGATCTTGTCACTCCGCTGGAACCTTTGCCCCCTCCCCCTCCGACTTTCTTTGTCCATGCCGGCGGCCTCGGAGCATTCGCCAATCCCAATGCGTCACCAACCGGGGGCGGGATGTTTCAGGGCGTGTCAAACGTCGCCATCCGGCCGGTCTACACGTTAGTTTTGGAGGCGGGATATTACGTCACGCCCAATATTGCCATCACTCTTGCCACCGCGGTTCCTCCGATCACCCATTTCAAGGCGACGGGCTTCGTCCAGGCGCCCATTTTGGGAACCGATCTTCTTGGCAGCGCACGTTACGGCGAATTAGCCGTCCTGCTTCAATATTGGTTCACCCAATTCGGCCCGCTTCAGCCTTATCTTGGCGCCGGCGGCGGCATGGCGCTGAATTTCAGCAACATCAGCGACGGGATTTTACGAAATTTTTATTGGGATCAAAATTTCGCCTTCCTGGTTCAAGCCGGGGCTGATTATATGTTCACGCCCAATTGGGGCGTGTTTGTCGACGGAAAGAAGGTCTGGTTCTCAACCGACGCGGGAGGATTTCTCCTGTCAGAGAATGTCCCAACGCGTGCTCATGTACGAGTCGATCCTTGGGTCGCGGACGTGGGAATAACATTCAAATATTAGCCGGCGCGCTCGGCCGCAGAGGAAACGAAAACGAACGCCTCGGCAACCTATGCGGGGGCGTTTTCATTTGCGGCTTTTGGAGAGCCGCGCGAGACGCCGACCTTGGCTGGCCGCAGCACGCGATCTCCGATCGCATAGCCTTCCTCGATAACTTCCACGACCGTGCCGTTTGGCGCCGTCTCGCTCGGCACCTCGAATAAGGCTTCGTGCAGATTGGGATCAAACTTCGCGCCGAACGAATCGATCTTCCTTACGCCATATTTCTCGAGCCGGGAAAGAAAATCGCGTTGCGTGACCTCAATTCCTTCGGCGAGAGCTTTGCAAGGACTATCCGCCTGTTCGCGCTGGCTTTCGGTGACGCTATCGAGGGCGCGGCGCAAATTGTCAGCGACAATAAGCATGTCCCGGGCAATGGAGGTCACGCCATACGCCTTTGCCTCAGCGACCTCGCGCTCGGTGCGGCGGCGCAGATTTTCCATTTCGGCGAGTGTGCGCAAATGCTTGTCCTTCAGCTCCGCGTTTTCGAGCCGGAGGCTTTCAATGGCCTCCACGGAAATTGGCGTTTCGGTTGCGGGTGCCGGGCTGGCTTCTGCGCCGGCGCCCGCCGCCTCAGGGGTGGATCCTTCGGGATTGGCTGCCGCGGCTTTGCTTTCGGCCTTTTGTGCTGCGTATTTGGTTTTTCCAGAGTCGTTCATGATCGCTCATTGTTGCTGTCAAACCTTTGGCATATCAGGCGCCTCGCGGCAAAAATCAAGTTCCCATGCTTCAATTTCCAAGCTTGAAGCGCCGCGCAGCTGGCTTGCTATTCGCCGCCGCTTAGAGCCGGCTTAGGCATTCGCGAATATCCGATCCAACGTCAGCTCCCGTGTTTGGCGGTTGGAGCGTCTTTTGCCGGATCGAATATTTTTAAGACCGCACGCCGGATTGCCTCCCGCTTTGTCGGAGAGGTGATTTTCTCACCAGTGAAATCCGTCACATAAAACACGTCGGCCGCTTTTTCGCCAAATGTCGCAATATGGGCAGACGCAATGTTAAGGCCGAGGGCCGACAAGACCGAAGTCAGCTCATAGAGAAGGCCCGGTCTGTCGAGGCCGGTCACTTCAACAACGGTAAAGCGGCTCGAGAGCGTGTTGTCGATCGCTACCTCCGGGGGGATGCGGAAGACATCGTGGCTCGCTCTGATCTGCAGCGACCGGGCGGCGACCAGCTGGCGGAGGCTGATCTGGCCCCTTAGCGCGCGCTCGATTGTAAGCACGACATTGCCGGCCCGCCGCAGCTCGTCCTCGTCGAATACAAAGGCGCGCGAAACAAAAATCGTGTCCACGGCCATGCCGTCGGCGGTCGTGAATATCTGGGCATCGACAATATTGGCTCCCGATGCCGCGCAAGCACCGGCGATAACGGATAAAAGCCTTGCGTGGTCCGGCGCGATGACGGTAAGCTCGGTGACGCCCCGTTCCCGGTGGACACGAATGTCGGTCATCGGTGCGGGCACGTCGACCTCGGTCATGTTCAGAAGTTTGGCGTGGAGGATCTTCTGCTCGGGGGTTGCCTTTAGCCAATAGGCTTGCGGGAATCGCGCCGCATAGGCCTCGAAATCGAGCGGCTGCCAATGCGGAAGAGCGCGGCGCAATTCCTCGCGTGAATCAACGATGCGCTGTTTGTAACTCACCGTCGAATGCCCGCCGGCGAGAACAAGCTCTGTCTCCCAGTAAAGCGTTTGCAAGAGCGCGGCCTTCCAATCGTTCCAAACGCCTGGCCCGACCGCGCGAATATCGCAAATGGTGAGAATAAACAGCATTTTGAGCCGTTCCAGCGTCTGGACACGGTTGGCGAAGTTGGTGATCGTCGTTCGGTCGCCGAGATCGCGCCGCTGCGCCGTATCCGACATGACGAGATGGTTCTCGATAAGCCACTCTACCGTCGCGGTTTCGGCCGCTGTAAGGCCAAGGCGCGGGCAAAGCGACCGCGCGACGGCCATTCCGGCGTAGCTGTGATCCTCGATCCGCCCTTTGGCGACATCGTGCAAGAAAAGCGCGAGAAATAGCGCTCTCCGGCTGCCGATCGAGGGCAGGAGATCGCTTGCAAGAGGAAGTTCGGCGGATAATTTTTGCGCTTCCAATGCGGCAAGGTTTCCAATGCAACGCAGGAGATGTTCATCGACCGTGTAATGATGATACATGTTGAACTGCATGAAGGCGACGATCCGGCCAAAGTCGGGGATGAAGCGCCCGAGAACGCCCGCTTCGTTCATGAGCCGCAGCACGATTTCAGGGTTGTCGCGCGAAGTCAGTATGTCCAAAAACAATTTGTTCGCTTCCGGATTGGCGCGCAATTTCGCATCTATTAGCTTGAGGGCCAGCGTGACTTGCCGCGTCGCGTCAGGATGGATGGCAAGTCCGCCGCGGTCTGCGATCCAGAAGAGCCTGATGAGGTTGACCGGGTCGCTGAAGAAGACTTCGGAGCCGGTGACCGTGATCCGGCCGTTTTCGACCTCAAAATCGCCCGTCGCAATCACAGTGTGCCGGCGGCGTGCCGGCGCAAACCGGTCGAGGCTTGCGGAGGGTTTGGCTTGCTTTTCCTCGAGCGCCGCGCAGAGGATGGCGGTCAGGTCTCCGACATCCTTGGCGATCAGAAAATAGTGTTTCATGAATCGTTCAACGCTGGCGAGACCGCCGCGCGTCGAATAGCCCAGCCGGTCGGCGATCCGGCGCTGGTGGTCGAAGCTCAACCTTTCCTCCGCCCTGCCGGTTAGAAAATGCAGATGGCACCGGACGCGCCACAGAAACTCCTCGCAGCGGCGGAACAGCTTGTACTCGGATTGGGAAAACACATCTGCTCCCACAAGGTCCGCTTCGTCATGCAGTTGATAGACATATTTGGCGATCCAATACAGAGTATTGAGATCACGCAACCCGCCTTTTCCGTCCTTGACATGTGGCTCGACGAGATAGCGCGAGCGGCCGGCTTGCGCGATGCGGCTGTCGCGTTCGGCGAGCTTCGCGGCGACGAATTCCGCCGCCGTTCCCTTCACGATCTCGCGCGCAAACCGGCTCTGCATCGAATCGAAGAGCGGGCGATTGCCGAGGATAAACCGCGCCTCAAGCAACGAGGTGCGAATGGTCATGTCGGAGCGCGCGTCGATGAGGCACTCGTCGACCGTCCGGGTCGAATGCCCAATCTTCTGGCCGAGATCCCAGAGCATATAGAGGATGGGCTCGATGGCGTGCTTGCCAAGCGCGCGTTTTTCCTTTGGGAGAATAAACAAAAGATCGATGTCGGAACCCGGTGCAAGCGTTGCCCGGCCATAGCCGCCGACTGCGGCGATCGCGCAGGCCCGGTCTGCCGAGCCAAAATTGGCCGGATGAACATAGGCCGCCACATAGCGCACGATTTCCTGGATGAGTTCGTCTTCGAGGTGAGCGAGGCGGCCGGCGCAGGCAAAACCGCCGCCATCGCGTTCAAAGATCTGGCGGATCAGCAGGCGGCCCTGGTCGAAGGCGGCACGAAAATGGTTGACCGTATCGGCCCTGGCGGCAGATGCGCTCAGGCCACCCGCGTGGCCTGCCGCGATCTTCGCCCGTAAATCCCGGCGATGGAGATAGCTCCCGTGGGAGGGGGAGCTGCGCTGCAGCCGGGGAACGGCCAGCGCCGCCGATTCTGATTCCAATGTCTCGCTCATTGATTCCGTTTTGAGGGAGAGGGGCGCGACCGCGGTGCTGCCGCTGAGTCAACCGATTTGGGCGCCGTTCCCTTAAATGGCAAGGCCTTGACGGCCCTTGCCTCGATTGCATCCCAAATGGCGATTGCGAGATCCGGGCCGCCAAGCCGCTTGATCGCGCGGATCCCGGTCGGCGAGGTCACGTTGATCTCAGTCAGATGACCGCTGATGACGTCGATTCCGGCAAAAAGCAGCCCGCGCCGCTCGAGTTCGGGGCCGATGATGGCGCAAATCTCCCGTTCGCGCGGCGTGAGCTCGGCAAGTGCCGGGCTGCCGCCACGGGCCATATTCGCGCGGATGTCGTTCTTGGCAGGAACCCGGTTGAGGGCGGCTAGCGGCTCGCCGTCGACGAGGATGATGCGCTTGTCGCCTTGCAAGATCTGCGGCAAAAAACGCTGAACCACCCAGGGTTCACGAAAACTCGCCGCAAACAGGTCGAACAGCGAAACAAAATTCCGGTCTTTGCGCGAAATCATGAAGACGGCCGCGCCGCCATGGCCATGCAAAGGCTTCATCACGGCCTCGCCATGCTCGTCGAGGAAGGCCTCGATGGCCGATCGGCTTCGGGTGATCAGCGTCGGCGGCATAAGGTTTGGAAAATTCATCACAAAAAGCTTTTCCGGCGCATTGCGAACGCTCGCCGGATCGTTGACGACCAAGACCTGCGGCTGCAAATGCTCAAGGAGATGCGTCGAGGTGATATAGGCGATGTCGAAAGGCGGATCCTGACGCAGGAGCACGACATCCATGGCGGCGAGCTCAAGCCAAGCCGCTTCGCCCAGAGTAAAATAACCTTCTTGGACGTCGCGGACGTCGATTTGCGCCGCCTCGGCAACGACCTGGCCATCACGCAGCGAAAGCTTATCCGGGGTGTAATAATAGAGCCTGTGTCCCCGGGCGCGCGCCTCGAGCAACAGCGCGAACGTCGAATCGCCGGCTATGCTGATCGTGTCGATCGGATCCATTTGAACGGCTACGCTCAAGGCCATCTCGACCCCCCGTGTCCAAAGGTGCAAATCACCGCTTGGCGCATGGCCGAGAAGTTTCGTCAAGGGCGGCCGCTCGTCCTCGCCAATTGGGACCGTTCTGCCACATTTATGCTTCTTTACCGGCCAACAACACAATTGGCACCGCAAAGCTGGCTGCGGTAAATCAGCTGTGGATGGGGTTAATTTGTTTATAAAAAAAGACGACCATGAGCATCAGATTTAAGAGCATGCGTAGAGCCGCAAGCGGGCTTTCGATCTTCGTTGCGGCGGTGGCGGCCCCAGCCCTTCCGTCCGTGGCGGAAGATTCATGGCTGGATTCGATCAATCCCTTCAAAAGCGAAAAATACGAAACCAAGATCGTGCCCGACGTTCCCGCGGAGGCGCTCTACAATCAGGCGCTTGCCAAGCTGCAAGACAAGGATTTCGGCGGCGCGGCCAAAAAATTCGAGGAGGTCGAGAAACAATATCCCTATTCGCAGTGGCAGCGGAAGGCGATTTTGATGATAACCTTCAGCAATTTTCAAAATGGAAGCTATGACGACGCGATTGCCGCGGCAAAACGCTACGTCGCCCGGTATTCTTCTGGCCCCGAGGCCGATTACGCCTATTATCTCGAGGGAATGTCCTACTATAATCAGATCCCGGACATCTCCCGCGATCAGGACCGGGCCAAAAAGGCCGCCGAAACTTTTAGCCTGATCATCGAGAAATTCCCGAGTTCGGAATATGCTCAGGATGCGCGCATCAAGTTCCAAGTTTGCCGCGACCAGCTTGCCGGCAAGGAGATGCTCGTCGGCCGCTATTATCTCGAGCGGCATGATTATCCGGCGGCGATCAACCGTTTCCGCGAAGTTCTGTTCAAATATCAGACGACCCGCCACGCCGAGGAAGCCCTGATGCGGCTAACCGAGGCCTATCTCGCGCTTGGCATCACCAACGAGGCGCAGACGGCGGCAGCCGTCTTGGGTCATAATTTCCCCGAGTCGCAATGGTACAAGGACGCCTTTGCACTCCTGCAGAAGGGTGGGCTCACGCCGCATGAGGACGAGGGCTCCTGGATCTCGAAAGCCTTCAAAAAAATGGGGTTTGGGTAGAGCATGTTGCGCCAATAGCGGGCGCTGGCTTTGCGCCCAGAGGCGCCATTACCATCATCGCTATCCGGCGGCCATGACCGGGTATGGCCTTGCCTAAACGCCAAAGCGCAAGTTTTGTGCGGCCGGCCGAAACCGTTCAAGTGACAACATCGTTCGTGCCGGCATCAACTGTCACTTCAATTTGCTGTCGCCCGCACCGCGAAGTCCTGATCGCGCGGACGAGTCTTTCACGAGCGGTATCTCGCAGCCCTGGTTGCCTTTTTGCCACGGTGACCTGGAAACCGCGGCGAAAGTGCATTTTCTCGATTGAACACGAGCGAGGCCGGCGTAACCTGCCTTGGCATCAACTT
>JBPYDY010000325.1:0-3529 GCA_051986155.1 Methylocella sp. | reverse complement strand
GCTCTTCCCGAGTCGCGGCGTGGCGCGCGATGACGTGCGCCATTTCATGGGCCATCACCGAAGCGAACTCGGCGCTGTCGTTGGCAAGGCCGAGCAGGCCTCTGGTGACATAGAGTTGCCCATTCGGAAGGGCGAAGGCATTGACGGCAGGCGAATTGAGGATGGTGACCTTGTAGGCGAGGTCTGGCCGTTCCGAGGCCGCAACCAGCCGGCCAACGATACTGGTGAGCTTGGCGTGCAGCCTGGGGTCCTCGTAGGCGCCGCCATAAGCTGCAAGGACGCGCTGATGCTCACGAACGCTCGGAGAACTCGCTTCGGCGTTTTTGGGCAGGTCGGGCAAGAGAATCTGACGTGCTGTCGGAACTGAGGAACATGCCGCGACCGCGAACGCCATTGCGGCCGCGGCGGCGCATCCTGCCGCCAGCCTCCACCGCTTGTGATCACTCGCCATCCTCAACACGATAGTGGTACCGGTTCCTGGTTGACGACCGACAACAACTTGCCGCGAACCAGCGCGAATCGTCCTTGTTCGGCAAGAACATCGTCGCCTGCTTGCTTCACCACGTGATAGGGGTCGCCCCAACGGACAAACCCTGCATTTGTGCCGTCGCGTTCGGCGTTCCGTAAGGAGGTGCGACAAGTCACCGCCTGGGGGACCAGCGAGGCGCGCGAGCCGGTCGCCCGCAATTCGTGCCGGACCAGCGCCTCGCCCGGCAACGGGGCTTCCAGCGCGGACTTAGCTGCGAGCGCTGACCCCACACGAACTTCATCCTCATCACTCGGAACATGGAGTGGAGGTTCGATGGCGGCCGCGCGAACCTCCCGCCCGGCGGCGAGGAGGAACGATCTTTTGTCGATGACGCTGGCAACTTCGCCCGAGGCCTCGTGTGCGGCCGCGATGGCCAGGGGCATTGTTGAAAGCACAAATGCTTCGAAGTCCATCCATCCAATCTTCGCGTAACGTGTTTCACGTAACAGGTGGCGGATACCAAGCGTGATCGCCGCTCGTGGCGGGGATATTCGCCCCGCCGTTTTCGTCGCTCCGTGGCGACGGCTCCTGCTCGCCGTGAGGCAGCCCTTCGTCCAAAGGACTCTTTGTGGCCGGTGCAGTTATTGATTTCCCCCGTATTCGGACAGAATCAGGCCATGAGATAATGGCAAAATTGCGTCACATAATGCGGCAATGCTAATCAAGCCGTGTCGTCCTTTGCAACAAACGTTGCCAGCGGCGTAAGTCAAATGCAGCAATACGGAAAAGCTGGGTTGCGAATTTGCTCGCGTCCATGAAATTCTCGAACTGAAATTAATCAATGGACGCAAGCATCGACCCGGAAAAGGCGTTGCACGCGCTCCTAGAACCTGAGGCCTTTACAGCCGATTGCTCTGACATTGTGCCCGTTCGGGTTGAGCCCCAAGGCATAAGCAGTTCCTATGCGGTCGCCGGCACGAGGTCGGCACATTTTTGTCGCAATCCGAAATCGCCTCATTCGAAATTTCACCACAATGGCGCAAGGCCGGCGGACGAATTCGCCGATAGTTCCGTGCCGTCATTGCGTTAAATCGAATCGCTTCGTGCTCGTGGAAGGCACTTACCTGCGCCAGCGCATCACTGAGTTCAGGCCCTTTCAAAACCCCGGATCTTAAAATAGACATTGGGCAAACCGGTCCCGTAGCTCAGCCGGATAGAGCAGCGGTTTCCTAAACCGAAGGTCACAGGTTCGAGTCCTGTCGGGACCGCCAAAGCGTTTTATAATATTATCAAAACCTTAACCTATGGTTTGAGAGCGTAGGAGCAGGAAGGTCCGACACCGACCGCAAGGATATCGACGGTGCCCGGTTGCGTCCGGCTTTCCCCGATCTCCACAGGCCCTGGCATCGCTGCCTAGGCGGCCCCATCGGACGCTTGAACTCTGTCGAGCCACCCGGCAGCGGTATTTTAGCGCTCACGGCGGCGAAAGTAGTGGCAAGCCCGACCCTGCGGCCCTCCCTTGCGCCTTCATTTCGCGTATTCGCGCCCGTCCGTCGCCCGAGGCGATGATGAAGCGGTCTCCAATATGGTTTGCGCAGAGCACTCGCCCACGCAAGGCAAAGTCTAGGCCGCGCCGGCCCACAATCACTTCGAATCGGCACCTCATTTTGATTGAAGCATCTTGACGCTCTCTTCTATTTCCATATTAGTTGAAATATAGAAAAGATAGATGCCCTCGCGGCCTTGGCGGCGCTTGCCCAAGCGAATCGGCTTGACGTGTTTCGCCTACTTGTCGAGGCCGGGACGGACGGAATGCCGGCGGGCGCTGTCGCAGAGGCGCTTGGCGTCGCGCCGAATACGCTCACATTCCACTTTGATCGCTTACGCCACGCCGGCTTGTCACCGTCCGGCGTGACGGGCGCCGACAACGCCGCGGGAGAATTGTGCCCGGTATGGCCCGGACAACCGATGACGGCGCATTGAGGCGTTCCCGATCCCGCCGAAGCTGGCTCTCGGGCCGAAATTGTACTTGCCTTCAAGGATACATGAATGCTGCATCAGCGCATTGCCATCTTCGCGGCGCTACCACTGCGTTCACTCGATCAACTCGGCCTGCAAAACAAGCTGAGAGAAATCGGCCGGATGGAAGGGGCGAAGGCAGCCGACTTGATGCCTTCCCCCGCACAACGCATTTTTTCGGAGTGGCTTGGGACGGCGTTTCTACTTGCCGCCGTGGCTCCGGCATCATGGCACAGAGACTTGCGGGCGGTAACGTTGCGCTTGCCCTCCTGTGTAACACCACAGGCGCGATCTTGGCCGTGCTGATCCTGATTTTCCTGGTGCCCATTTCAACCCGGCCGCAAGTATCGCCTTCGCCGCAAGTAGTCGGCGGTCTCGTTGGCGTTTGGGCAGCGCATCTAATGTTCGAACTGCCGGTATGGCAAATCTCCACAACGCCACGCGCTGGGCCGGGACAATGGTTTGCGGAAGCGGTCGCGTCGTTTCGGCTTGCTTCTTACTATCTTCGGCTGTGTAGCGCGCGCGCCCGCCGCAGTGCCCTATGCGGTCGGGCTCTACATTACCTCCCGTTACTGGTTTATAGCCTCGACATCATCTGCCAACCCGGCGGTAACGCTCGCACGTGCGCTTTCAGACACGTTTGCCGGCATCGCGCCCGCTGGCGTGCTGGCCTTCATCACGGCGCAGCTTGGCATGTTCGCTGCCGTCGCGGTGGGGACGTGGCTGTGGCCGACTGCGATAAAGAGCAAACCGAGCGGCCCCGCCGCTGTTAGCTAATGCTTTTGCTCCACCTCGCGGCTGGCGCCGCCGCATGTCGCCCGGTGCCGTGCATAGCGCGTGGCCGGGGCACCATGGACACCGCACGCCACGCCCGAGGCTTCCGACGCTCGCGAGCGGATGCCGGTCGAGCGTAGCGAATGTCGATCGCGCGGCTCGTCCGGCAACCGGGACAAGAGATATCGAGCCACGGCGTTTGCGCCAGTGATCGCGCAACGATCGTCGGGATCATGGCGGCGACCGCTCAGCGTTCGTCGCCCGACA
>JBPYDY010000324.1:0-3108 GCA_051986155.1 Methylocella sp. | reverse complement strand
CAGCATAGAGCACGTTGACCGTGCCGGCCGCGAGCGCGGCGGGCGCGGACAGGCTGGCCGCGAACAGCCCGGCGGCAAGCGCAAGGACACCACCAGACCATAGCGCTTCCGTCCCGACCGCTGCCTTACGACTGTCGGTGCCCAAGCTTATGCCAAAAAGCATCATTCTCTCTGTATAGGTGAAGTTTCCATCGCGGACCATGATCAGGATCCCGCTACAATCCTTGGGCGTGGGTGATCGGAGTGCTGTGATAATCATCACACATTGGCGACCGGCCTCCGATTTGCCTCATGCTCGAAACCGCGCAGGCTCTCGGCCGGCGGATTTTCTGAACGCCTTGACACAAGGCGGGCTGGTCGCGGATCGCTTCCGTTTTTTCTTTGGAAAAAAATCGCAATTGGGCAGGTCGCGTTCGTCACGCCCGGTCCCGATGGGGGTGGTATCAGGACCCCATGTTTCCACGCTCGCTGTGCCGAGGCCGAATGCCCGGGCGCGCCTACTTGCTCGGCGCGAGCCGTCGGCCGCCTCGGAGCTTGTTGCGGCTGGGTCTCAATCCGCCCACGCCGGTCCCGGCGGATGGTCGATGGTGCCCGGTCGGCTCTCCGCGCGCTGTGCTCGACCGCTCGATGCTCGCGCCGGGCGTCGCGCTTGAGCGGATGAAAACCGGCCGGCGCTTGGCCTCAGCGTAAAAGGTGCCGATGAACCACGCCAATTCAGCGGGCTTTTTCGCCGAGCCACCCATGCGCGAACCGGGACACTTCAGGGACACCGTGCTGCGCCCTGGTGTGTAACAATTTGATTTCGCAATATGTTCTAATTCGATCGCAGGCCGGGATAAGCCCTGGAACGGCGCATCGCACGCAGGCGCTAGCCATCGGCGTGCAGGCTTGGTTGCGGGCGCAACCGCCTGCGCCCGGCCGCTTTTGTCGATCTTGACCACCCAGGGGGTCACGGTGCCGCGGGCGGCTTGCCAAATCAGCCCGCAGGCGAGGCTCCCGCAAGGACAAGGTTACCGAAGGCGATGAGCCGCCACTTGCGCGCCTGGACGCGGCCGAGCCGATGCGCTCGTCCCAGAGCTGTTGCCGCTTTTTGGAAACGGTGTTTCGGGCTCGGGCGTGCGTCCCTAGCGCACCGACGAACGTCGGAATAGCATCAACGATCCTCCTTAGGGTCAACCGAACTCGAGCCGCCGCCGTGATCGCCGGAACGGACCGCGTGAGCGGCTGCGGAGAGGCCGCGCGAGATGGCCTGTTCGCGGTGCATGCGGCGGGCCCAGTCGGGCTTCTCCGGGAACTCGGCGTACTGCCGTTGCCCTCGCGCTTGCCGGCTCGAGTGGCTCTGGCCGCCTCTTCGCGAGCGGCCCTGAGGAGCGCGCGTGCGTGCTCGCGCATTTCGTCCCGCGGCGGCCAGCTGAGTGGGAATCTCGGCAGCATGTCGAGGCGCATTGCGGGACTCGCAGAAACCTGAAATGGCGACCGGAAGCCTTACCGCTTAACCCGGTCCTAACGTCCGCAACTGCTGCCATACCCAACGGAGCAGCAATGGCGATCTATGCCTTAATGGCGAGGCTCGCCTTGGAAGGCCGCGCACCTGGCCCAAGGAAGTCGAGCGCATGGTTATTACGTATGAGAAGGTATTGTTATTGCTCGTATTAAAGAGCGGCGATGATCTCGCGAATCGCCTTGTTGCTGAGAGAATCATTAAAGTAGCTCAGATGGGCGAGCGTGATCCGGAGCAGATTTGCCGGCGAGCGATTGCGGAACGTGTCTCGCGCAGTTTGATGTTCGCCCCCCGCACAAACACGAGCCGAGAATTTTTGTTGAAATCAATTTCGGCGGTGACATGGCGACCGAGGTAGTGAAGCAGGCCGCTGTACGGGTGCATCAGCGCGGCGATCGCGAATCGAACCTGATCCGAATCAAGAGCCGAGAGCGATTTCTGCTCGGTTGGGTCGAGTTTCGATTTGTCGCCGTGACGCAACATTTTCGAGAAGGCGCGGCGTCGCGTTCTCACAACAAAGGAGGCTCATCTAGTTTGGAGGCCGGACGTTGCCGGCGCTACATCCTAGCACAAAGCGGCCTGCGCCGTGATAAGCATTCGACGCAGCCCTTCGCGACATTGAGATGGAGACGCTGGCGCAGCTCATCTTGTGATCTAAGAGCGCTGGCGCCCGCCGCCAATGCTAGATTGGGGCGCATCTCGCCGAAGAAGACGCGCAAAGCGGTTAATGTCGGTTAAACTGGGACAGAACGACGGTTTTGGTTGTACCCGGATCAACAGCCAACTGTCTGACAGGTCGCGCCAAACTCTCCGCCCGCAAAAAAATTAGGTTGTAGAATTGTGGCGCGTTCCGGCGCTGTTCGCCACATTGTGCGTACACCAGCATCCCGCACCGTATCGGATCGTGCACACCGTTGCGCATCTTTGCGCAAGCGTGCGCAAGTTTGGACGAACTTCGCACTCACAACGCGCGGCGGTTGCTTCTTTCTTTGCGGCTATGCGCGCATACTTGCCCAGCGAACTAGTGAGACTTTGATTTCCGATTTCAGATTTCCGCAACCGCGGAAATGCCGGCCGCCCGCCCGGCGCCCCCTGATCAAAGGCTCAGGTTCGCAACGCCGGGTGGGCGGTGCTGCACATTTGTGGGTGACGCGCGGCATGACCACGCGCAAGGCAGACATCCCGCTGAAAAGCCGGTTGACGAAGTTCGTCAGCCGCGAAAGCGGCGCGGCCGAGTTGGAAGTGTCTCCCGACACCTGGGACGGTATGGTGACGTGCGGGATAATACCGAAGCCGGTCATGCTGGGGCCAAACCGCAACCTCCCGCGGTGGTTCTGGCCCGCGGTTGAAAAGCGCCTCCTGCCGGACGAATCTGACGGCCGGCTCGGCGAGGATACCGAGCCCTATTTCCGGCGGGCGACCGATTTGCAAACACTTAGGCGCTAAGATGTTGATGTTATTCGTCTTTAAAATTTCCCATTTAATGGGCCGTTAAATACGATTTTCGAAAGGCTTGTTTCTTCAGCATCTTAGCGCCCGCGTGTTTGCAAATCGGTCGCCGTGTTTGCAAATTCGGCCTGTTTCTGTTCTCGCCGGTCACGGCTCGC
>JBPYDY010000323.1:0-4398 GCA_051986155.1 Methylocella sp. | reverse complement strand
CATATTGGAGCTTTGGGCGGGAATTGCGAATATGGAGCGCCAGGGAAAGGGAGACAATAGCGCGGCAAGCTCGCGCCGGCGCTTCGCGCAAGCGGCACGGCCAGTGCAGGTCATTTGTCTCGAGGTGGCGGTGGCCTCGGGCACATTGAGCGGTTATTCAGAGAGGGTGGTTTGAGATGTTGGGCTCCTTCGCGAAGATGATTTTCGGCTCGGCGAACGATCGCCGGCTCAAGAAATATGCGCCGAAAGTCGCGGCGATCAACGCGCTCGAGCCAGAAGTCGAAAAACTCAGTGATGACGAACTCCGGGGCCGGACCTTGATGTTCCGGGAGCAGTTTTCCGCCGGCAGGACGCTTGAGGATTTGCTCGTCCCGGCTTTCGCCACGGTGCGTGAGGCGGCGCGCCGGACGTTGCGCCAGCGCCATTTCGACGTTCAGCTCATCGGCGGCATGGTGCTGCATGAGGGCGCCATCGCCGAGATGAAAACCGGCGAAGGCAAGACGCTTGTCGCAACGCTTGCCTGCTATCTCAACGCGATTGCCGGCAAGGGCGTGCATGTCGTCACCGTCAACGATTACCTCGCAAGGCGCGACGCCGAATGGATGGGAGCCATTTATAAATTCCTGGGCCTGACCACGGGAATTATCGTGCATGGTCTCGACGACGATGAGCGCCGGCGCTCCTATAACGCCGATATTACTTACGGCACCAATAACGAGTTTGGCTTCGACTATCTCCGCGACAATATGAAATATGATCTCGCGCAGATGGTCCAGCGCGGCCACAACTATGCGATCGTCGACGAGGTCGATTCGATTCTCATCGACGAAGCGCGTACGCCTTTAATCATTTCTGGTCCTTCTGACGACAAATCGGATCTTTATATTGCCATCGACAAAGCCATCCCGCGCCTCGGCGAGGAGGATTTCGAGCTCGACGAGAAGCAGCGCACCACGAATCTCACCGATTCTGGCAATGAACATATGGAGGAGATGCTGCGGGAGCTTGGCGTGCCGATGGAAGGCTCGCTTTACGAAGCGGCCAATGTTACCATCGTGCATCACGTGAATCAAGCCTTGCGCGCCCACAAATTGTTCAAGCGCGACAAGGATTACATCGTCCGCAAGGGCGAGGTGATTATTATCGATGAGTTTACCGGGCGGATGATGCCTGGGCGGCGTTTCTCGGAAGGGCTGCATCAGGCGCTCGAAGCCAAAGAGCATGTGGCCATACAGCCCGAAAATGTGACGCTTGCTTCAATCACTTTCCAAAATTATTTCCGCTTGTATAGCAAGCTTTCCGGGATGACGGGAACCGCAGCAACCGAGGCGGACGAATTTGCCGATATCTATAAGCTCGACGTGGTCGAGATTCCAACCAACATGCCGGTGATACGGACTGACGAGGACGACGAGGTCTACCGGACGTCGGAAGAGAAATTCCGGGCGGTGCTCCGCGAGGTCGAGGCCGCGAATGCGAATCTCCAGCCAATGCTTGTCGGCACGACGTCGATCGAGAAATCCGAGCAGCTTGCCGAGGCGATGAA
This sequence comes from Methylocella sp., assembly GCA_051986155.1. GTDB lineage: Bacteria > Pseudomonadota > Alphaproteobacteria > Rhizobiales > Beijerinckiaceae > Methylocapsa. The sequence goes on along the minus strand of JBPYDY010000323.1, from coordinate 2,852 downwards.
GAAGAAGGGCTACAAGCAAATCGATTTTTCCGAGCCCGAAGCGCTGCATAGGCTTTATGCGGCTGCCCGCTCGGCCAAGCCGTCGAAGCTTTTTGCCGTTTTGAATGCCCGCTTCCACGAGCAGGAAGCCTATATTGTGGCCGAAGCCGGCGTGCCGGGCGCCATCACGGTTGCGACCAATATGGCCGGGCGTGGTACCGATATTCAGCTGGGCGGCAATGTCGAAATGCGGGTCGCACAGGAGTGCGCCGCGCTCGAGCCGGGCGATGAGTGCGATGCGAGGGAAGCCGAAATCCGAGCCGAGGTCCTGAAATTCCGCGAAAAGGCTGTCGCTGCCGGCGGTCTCTATATTATCGGGACCGAGCGCCATGAGAGCCGCCGCATCGACAATCAGCTACGCGGCCGCTCCGGCCGGCAGGGCGATCCGGGGCGTTCCAAATTCTTCCTGTCGCTCAAGGACGATCTCATGCGGATTTTTGGCTCCGACCGGATGGAGTCCATGCTGGTCAAGCTCGGCCTCAAGGAGGACGAGGCGATCGTCCACCCATGGATCAACAAGGCGCTCGAGAAAGCGCAGCAAAAGGTCGAAGCCCGCAACTTCGATATGCGCAAAAACATTCTCAAATATGATAATGTGATGAACGATCAGCGCAAGATCGTGTTCGAGCAACGCCGGGATATGATGGCGCGAGACTCGCTCGAGGACACGATTACCGAAATGCGGCACGGCGTAGTCGACGATCTCATCGCCAAGCATATTCCAGCTGACGCCTATCCCGAAGCTTGGGACGCCGAGGGGCTGAAGCAATCCGTCCAGGCGTCACTCAATATTGCGCTTCCGGTTGCGGATTGGGCAAAGGAAGAAGGCATCACCGAGGATGAGATGCATGAGAGGCTCGAGGCGGAAGCCGACAAAGCCTATGGGAGCCGGGTCGAAAGAAATGGCGCCGACGTCATGCGGTTTATCGAGAAGCAGATCGTTTTGCAGTCGCTTGATCATCATTGGCGCGAGCATCTGGTGACGCTCGATCATCTGCGCCAGGTCATTGGCTGGCGCGGCATGGCCCAACGTGATCCTCTGAACGAATATAAGTCCGAGGCTTTTGAACTCTTCGGCGAGCTGATCGCCAATCTGCGGCAGACGACAACGGCGCAATTGAACCGCGTCGAAGTCGCATTCGAACCAGCACCGCCGCCGATGGCGGCGCTGGAGGCAAGCCATGCCGAGGCCTCGGCCTATTCGGAAGGCGCATTTGAGGCCGCATTCGCTTCCGCTAGGGCGGCGCCTGCCGCCGCGCAAGCCTTTGGGCCAGAACGTCGCGATTCCGCGCAGCCGGATGCCGAAACGCTGCTGCGCGAGCCGCCGGCGCGCGGCGCCTATGGCAAGGTCGGCCGCAATCAGCCCTGCCCCTGCGGCTCAGGAAAGAAATACAAGCACTGCCACGGCGCTATCGTTTAACGCGCTCCGGCGCGCGCTGCTCCGAATTGCGATGCAGCTCCTCGGCGTTAATCTGCCGCGAGCCGGGATGAAAAGGCCCAAGCTCGCGAGCCACAGAGCCAGGATGGCGGGTGCGAAAAATGGGTTGCAACTGCCTATTCGAACCGCTCGTTGCCCTTGGGCTCGATATGCTGCTTGCAATTCATTTTCAGGCGAAGGGCGGAGAGCGTGTCATATAGGCGCTTTCGCGTGCGGCTCTGATTGCCAAGCGGGCGATGAACTTTGAGGCAATGCCAGGGCGTGTATCTAAGATGATCGACGAACTCCCACTGCGCCGGCGAGTCGAATTTTTGCTTCGGAATATGAAGATCGGCGACCGGCACGCGCGGCGAAAGTTTTTCCGGCCAGAGAACGGCGGCATTCTCGATCGGCATGCGGAAGGGATCGGTTTGCACTTGGACCCGAACTTCAAATTCGACATCTTTCTCGGCCAGCGTCTTGATCATATTGTCGCGCAGATAATTGTCCGGCACCTTGCCAAAAGGCAGCCCCGGAATCTTCTTATAAACTTCGGTCTTCGGGTAGAATGAATATTGCATCGCTTGGCCTTCGCCTAATAGATAAGGTACGCAGCTATAGTAATATTCTCCGAGCGGATTATATTGCGTCTCGTTCCAAAGCGACTGCATCAAAAAGTCAAGAATGTGGGGCTGCCGGAAATTGAGGAAATAAAAGATCGGCAGCTCCCGCGTGCTCCAGGATTGCAAAGCAGCGTTTGCCCCGCTGTCGGGGGTCACGAAGGTCGGGGTGCAGACGCATAAAAGATCCTGGGTCGATTTCTCGTCGTTATCCGGAAATCTTTCGCCTTCGACGCTCATAAGCTTGACGGTCATCGAGCCAAAACCGACGTCCTCGATGTCGGCGGGCACGGTCGGGCCTGGGCCCGAGTATCTTATCCAGGCGGAAAAGCTGCGGGGAGCGGCAAAAATGCCGTGACGCATATGGACAGGCACGTCGCCGCGCACGGTCAGAGTGCCATGCACGAGGCCGTGGGTCTTGGTGTTGCCGCCGCGCTCATAGCGCACCGGCTGGAAATGGTTGTGCATTTGCGCCGCCATCTCGTCGATGATCTGCTGTGTCCATTTTTCTTCATCGGGCAACAGCTTTTCCTCGGCTAGACCAAGGCCTTCATATTTGCGCTTCGCATTGATTAAATATTGGAGGATTTTGGCGAGCGGCTCGCGCAGCGCAGCATCGAACTGCGGCCGGAACCAGGGCTCCAACCGGCGTTCGAAATGCAATCCGGCCTCAAGCAGCCTGTGCAATACTCTAAGCAGCGTCATCGGCCGATCCCCCCTTAAGTTGCCAGTATCGCCGCGGCGCGGCGGCGGAGGCTTCTCTCACGCGTCATGCG
>JBPYDY010000322.1:0-4299 GCA_051986155.1 Methylocella sp. | reverse complement strand
GAAAAAGCGCGCCTCGTCGGCGAGCCGCAATTCGATAGGCGTTGCGGATCTTCTTGCGCGCGCGTTGCTCAGCGCAGATGGGCCCAGCAAGAGCAGTTTCCCTCCCTTAAGTTACGCGAACGCCTGGCTCGCGCATTCGCCATTTATGGCGAGGGTTTAGAAAACACGATTCAACCGGACAGGCAAGCACGGCTCATTCGCGCGGCTTACCGATCGCTCAATTTCTCAAAAAATCCTTCATTCTGGCAAAGAAGCCGGCGGATTCGGGATGCGTTTCCGTTGACGAGAGCGCCTCGAATTCGGCGAGGAGTTCTCGTTGCCGCTTGGTGAGGCTTTGCGGTGTTTCCACCGTCACCTCGATATAGAGGTCGCCCCTCTCGCGCGACCGCAGGACCGGCATGCCCTTGCCGTTCAACTTGAACTGTTTGCCGGATTGCGTGCCAGCCGGAATTTTGACCTTCGCCGCGCTATGGTCGAACGTTCGCACGCTGACTTCCGCGCCAAGCGCTGCCTGAACCATGGAAATCGGGACGCGGCAAGACAGATCGGCACCATCCCGGCGGAAGAAGCGGTGCGGCCGGGTCGAAACAAAAATGTAAAGATCGCCCGGGGGCCCGCCCTTTGCTCCGGCTTCGCCTTCGCCGCCGAGACGGATCCGCGTGCCATCTTCAACGCCAGACGGAATATTGATGGAAAGGCTGCGTTCACGAGAGACGCGGCCCGAGCCGCCACAGGATTGGCAGGGGTCGTCGATGATTTCGCCGACTCCATGGCAATTCGGGCAGGTTCGCTCAATGGCGAAAAAGCCTTGCTGGGCTCGCACCCTGCCGTGGCCCGCACAAGTGGAGCAAACCTTTGGCTTAGCCCCGGACTTGGCGCCCGATCCCGCGCAAGCTTGACATGTCACGGAAGCCGGGAGGGTGATCGAGACGGTTTTGCCGTGAAACGCCTCCTCGAGCGTGATTTCCAGGCTCTGGCGCAGATCCGAACCGCGTGCCGGCCCCCTGCGCCCGCCGCCCCGCCTCCCGCCCATCATGTCGCCGAAGAGATCGTCAAATATGTCCGCCATCGAAGCGGCGAATCCTTCGGCCCCCGTACCAAAACCTCCGTGCTCAAAAGCGGCGTGGCCATAGCGGTCGTAGGCGGCTCGCTTCTGGGCATCCGACAAGGTCTGGTAGGCCTCGTTAAGCTCCTTGAAGCGGACCTCGGCTTCCGCATCGCCCGGATTGCGATCCGGATGACATTGCATGGCCGCTTTGCGGAAAGCGGATTTCAGGTCGGCATCCGTGCAATTCTTTGAAACGCCAAGTACTTCGTAGTAATCCCGTCTTGACATTGCGTCTTGCGTTCCAATCCTTGAGGCGTCCGGGGCCTGCCCTGGTTTGCCCTACGCAGCCCGAACCAAAAACTGGGATCTCGACCTTGGTACCTGCGGCTTCGCTCTGCGCCGCTCTTCATCGCAATCGCAACTCAAAGCGGCTCCGCAGCCATGCGGCCGAACTTTGCCGGCAAATTCAAGCAAGCGGCGGAAACATGGCAAGCCGGCCATCGGCCGGGCTCAGCATGCCTTCGCACCGCGAGCTCTGCGTGCGACGGTCGACAGTGTAAAGTTCCCCCCGGCAATAATCGATGAGGGGATCATTCCACCCTTCGAGCAAAGTCGATCGCCCCCTCACAACCCCGGAATAGACAATTTTTCTTCGCGAGTCTTTTTCTCCCGTTTGGTTAGGCGGATTTCTTCTTGTCGTCCGGCCCGACCTCCTTGAAGTCTGCGTCGATGACGTCGTCCTTGGCGCCGCCTTGGGTGCCCTCTGCACCCGCCGCCCCAGCGCCCGGGGCCCTGTACAAGGCTTCGCCAAGCTTCATGGCGGCCTGGGCAAGATCATTCGTCCTGGCTTTAATCGCCTCTGTATCGTCGCCCTCGAGCGCAGACTTGAGGGAGCCGATTGCGGCCTCGATGACGCTCTTATCGGATTCGGCAACCTTGGCCCCCGCCTCCGCCATGGTCTTCTGAGCGGTGTGAATCATTGCCTCGCCATGATTTTTGGCATCGGCGAGCTCGCGCCGTTTCTTGTCTTCCGCCGCGTGCGCCTCGGCATCCTTCACCATCTTGTCGATGTCGGAGTCGCTCAGCCCGCCTGAAGCCTGAATCCGGATTTGTTGCTCCTTATTGGTTGCCTTGTCCTTCGCGGATACGTTGACGATTCCATTTGCGTCGATGTCAAAAGTGACCTCGACCTGCGGCACGCCGCGCGGCGCCATCGGAATTCCGACCAGGTCGAACTGGCCAAGCAACTTATTGTCTGAGGCCATTTCCCGCTCGCCCTGGAAGACGCGGATCGTGACGGCGGTTTGATTGTCTTCTGCGGTCGAAAAGACTTGGCTTTTTTTGGTCGGAATCGTCGTGTTGCGTTCAATAAGCCGCGTGAACACGCCGCCGAGCGTCTCGATGCCGAGCGACAAGGGCGTCACGTCAAGCAGAAGCACGTCTTTCACGTCGCCTTGCAACACGCCTGCCTGAATGGCTGCGCCGATGGCGACAACCTCGTCGGGATTGACGCCCTTATGCGGTTCCTTGCCAAAGAAGCTTTTGACCACGTCTTGCACTTTGGGCATCCGAGTCATACCGCCGACTAAGACGACTTCGTTAATCTCTCCTGCGCTGAGGCCTGCGTCCTTCAAGGCTTTGCGGCACGGTTCGACGGTCTTTTGAATGAGGTCATCGACAAGCGCCTCAAATTTGGCCCGGGTCAGCTTCAACGTGAGGTGCTTTGGCCCCGCGGCGTCGGCAGTGATATAGGGCAGGTTGATTTCGGTCTGCGTCGCCGATGAAAGTTCGATCTTGGCTTTCTCGGCTGCCTCTTTAAGCCGCTGCAGCGCGAGCTTATCCCTTCTCAGATCGATCCCGTTGTCCTTCTTGAATTCGTCGGCGAGATATTCGACCAGCCGCGTATCGAAATCCTCGCCGCCCAAAAAAGTATCGCCATTGGTTGATTTGACCTCGAACACCCCGTCACCGATTTCGAGGATCGAGATGTCGAAAGTGCCGCCGCCAAGGTCATAGACCGCAATCACCCCCGAGCCCTTCTTGTCGAGCCCATAGGAGAGCGCCGCCGCGGTCGGCTCGTTGATAATCCTTAGGACCTCGAGGCCAGCGATTTTGCCGGCGTCCTTGGTTGCCTGACGCTGGGCATCGTTGAAATAGGCGGGAACTGTTATCACCGCCCTGCTGACCGGTTGGCCGAGATAGGCTTCGGCCGTTTCCTTCATCTTCTGAAGAACGAAAGCGGAGATTTGCGACGGCGAATATTGTTTGCCTTCGGCGGTGACCCAGGCGTCGCCGTTGGCGGCCCGCACGATCTTGTAAGGGACGAGACCGATATCCTTTTTGGTCATCGGATCGTCAAAGGTGCGGCCAATTAACCGCTTGATTGCGAAAAACGTCCGCTCCGGATTGGTCACGCTCTGCCGCTTCGCCGGCTGTCCCACAAGCCGCTCGCCGTCATCGGTGAAAGCGACAATCGACGGCGTTGTCCGGGCCCCCTCCGCATTTTCGATGACCTTGGGCGTCTTCCCTTCCATGACCGCGACACATGAATTGGTGGTGCCGAGGTCGATCCCGATGACTTTGGACATATTTGCTCTTCCTTTCGATCCGCAAGACCACCGGACCCCGAGGCGATCCGGCACATGGGCGGACGGACTCCCGCCCGGTCCCCGATTAAGTTTAGATTGGTATCGCAACGCATGAGCGCAAGACGTTTCGAATATAGGAGAACAATCGTCAGGCGCAAGACGATAGCCCTGACGAGCTGACGAGGAGCCTCGGTATTTCCCGCGGTGGCCACCCACTGCAGAGCAAGCCGTCAATCGGCCGGCGACTCCGGTCGGTTTGCCCTGATTCTGCGGCCAAATCGCGACAATTAATGTGACGCGCCTTGGCGGCTATCCTGCTTGGGCCATTGATCCAAACGGTGACGAGGCGTGCGGCAAGCTTCTTATTTTATCGTCCTTGCAGCGCTTTTGGCGCCAGCAGCTCCGCATGCGCAACTCATGCTTCCAGGCGCTCTCCAGGCTCAGCCCGAAGAGGGCCAGTTCGCCGCCTCCGGCGCTAGCGGCTCCCTGTCCAGGAGGCCCAGATTGGCCGGGCTGAAACCGCCCTCCGTCGAGACGATCTTGGGTGCGACCTGGCGCGCGACGGATCCGAGGGCGTCATGTCATTCCGGGCCACGCCGGAAAAAGGGATTGAGATCACAAAGCTTTCGCTCTCCGGTGAAGCTATGTCCCACCCGCAAGAGC
>JBPYDY010000321.1:0-2959 GCA_051986155.1 Methylocella sp. | reverse complement strand
TCCTTCTTTTAACAACGCGACGAGGCCGCCGCCATCCTCTGCGCGCTTGAATCTAATATAATGCTGTGCCTCGTCGTTGATGAAGTAATTTGAGAGTCCAGGCGCCTCAAGGTCCCAATCGACCATGAGAACGCGGTTGCCCTTCCGGGCAAGTTGAACAGCAATGTTGGCGAGCGCCATTGTACGGCCGACGCCGCCTTTGTAGGAATGTGACAATTGCGCCGCCAGCCGCACCTACGGACATTCAAGCACTCATTAGCATTTGGGTTTGAGCTGTGGAACTTTCAGAGGTGGTGGAGCTTTGAGGGTAAATTGGGTCGGCGGGCACCATTTCCCTTTATGGTTCGCTTCGTAAACCTTTACAAAGCGCTTTTTACAGTAGGCGATCCAACCCGCGTCGAAATCGGGGGCGCTTGTCACGGCCTTGGCGACCGCAGGTGAGAGTTCCTAGATAGCTTTCGAAACCTCATAATAATCCGGGGCATTCTTATTGAGCCACGCAACTCTGTATTTGCTGATATCCGCCTGCTGGATCCGTGCGACACAATCGGGAATGTGCTCGCCGTCATGGCCAACAACCGGGATGATTAAACGAGATTCGGGCAAAGCAGCGCCCTTCGCCCGCTCGACAATCAAATCAAGCTCGTGAATGCACCAATCGCTGCTGAAGTAACTGCCGCTGAAAAGAGCGACCACTACTTTGGACCGCGCCAAATGCTCGCCGAGTTCGTCCACCCAGTCCGCTCCAACCTCAATCCGCTCATCTAAAAAGATATCCGGCCTGCGGTTGAGGTCGTCCAGCAAATAGGTCTGCAGCAGTTCCTTAAAGTGCTCGCGAGTCCACTGCGTCCACGCGGTGTCTCGCCTGTAGCTAATGAAAACATCGTGTTGGTACGGCATAATGCAAAAACCTGAGCGACCGTCAGCGCCAATGCTCGATCATCAATCATTTGCCAGAACATTTTAAGCTGATTCATCTAACCCCACGTGAATTTGGGGCTAACACGGCAAGTCGCTCCACACTTATGAGAAGCGAAGCTTATCCCAAAACCGGTAGCCTCGCGATGAGCTTTACGCCTGGGGCGGCTAGGTCGCGCCGTTCAGGCGTTTCTCATAGACCCGGTGGATCTTGTCCACCTTGCCGCCAAAACGCTCGATCGGCCGGCGCATCGCCATATTGTCTTCGAGCACCCAGCCGACCTCGAGATGCTTTATCCCGGCCGAGGCGCCCCGGCGGCGCGCCTCCTCAATCAGTGACAACAGAATCACGCCCCCTGTGGCGCTGTTTTGCAGCCGCTTCCGGGTGCCGAGCAAAACGATCCGGGCCGATTCAAACTTATGCTTTCTTATGCGCGCGATCAGCCGGACTAATCCAAAAGGCAACAGCCGTCCGTTTAAATCGGCGGTGATCTCGTGGAGATTGGGGAGCGCAATGGCAAAAGATTGGGCGACGCCGTCAAGCTCGGCGACGCCGCCGAACTCGGACGGCATGATATATTTGAGCACGTCGGCAGTCGAATCGAGCTCTTCGACCGTGAACGGCACAAAGCCCCAATTGTCGCGCCAGGCATCGTTGAAAAGCTCCGACATCAGCGCCGTCTCGCCCTTCTTCAGCTGATCGAGCTTTAGGGGCCTGAGCTTCAAGCGCTTTTGCCATTCCGCGCGGTTCAACATGCGGGGCTTTTCATCGAGGCGAAAATCGTCGAATTCAAAGCGATAGGAATAAAGATCGCGTGCTTTGGCGTAGCCGAGCGCTTCGAGATTGCGGGCGAGATAGGGCGGATTCCACGGCATGAAGATCATCGGCCGGGCATCAAAACCTTCGACGAGGAGGCCCACTTCGCCATTGATGCTGGGCGAGAAGGGTCCATTGATGCGGTCAGCCCCGTGTGCGCGCAGCCAGTCTTCGGCAGCTTTTGTCAGCGCGCGCGTGACCTCGATATCGTCGATGGCGTCGAGGGCGCCGAATTGCGCGCGCGAGGCGGCAACGGGCGTAATCTCCGGCTTATAGACCTGCGCAGAGATGCGGCCGGCCCATTGCCCGGAGCGCCTGGCCAAAAACGCCTGTGACTCGACCAATTTGAAATGCGGGTTCAATTTATGCGCGAAATTTGTCCAGCGCTCGGCGTCGAGAGGCACCGCAAAACCTTCGCTTCCCGCGTAAAGCTGGCGCGGCAGCTTGCAGAAATCCGCAAACCGCAAGAACCCGTTGACCGGAATTATTTCGATGTCTGCCATGAGCAGAGCTGGTAACAAGGCGGACCAAATTCCGCAAGCCGGGGTTTGCTTCTCGCACCGGAGATCCCAAATCTTTTTTGCAAACCAGGGTTCAGGCCCTGTGAGGCCCTTCAATTGCTGCCGCTCGGGCAAGGCTCGCCTCGAGGACAAGCAGCCCTATTTATTTGCGGACGCTACAGGTAGCGCTCTGCCGATACGGGCGGCGAAAAGGAGGTTGAGGCGATGATGATGCACGAAACCGACATTCATGACTTCGCGAGGCAATTGTTAGAAGCGCACGGCGGCAAGGCTGCTGCCGAGGCCGCGCAAAGGGCGGCCACTTTCGAGAAGGAAGGTAAAACGGAGGAGGCCGAAACGTGGCGGCACATCGAAGCGGCGATAAAGATGATGCGCGGCCCCCACGAAAGTTGATCCTGCGGCCGGCAGGGCTTGACCTGGCTATTCCCCGCTATCCGAATCCGGGGAGATGGTGCCCGTCGCCTAAGTCATTATCGAGATGTTTCCCAGGACGGCGCAACAAAGCCCGCGCGGGTGCGGAGAGTCGCCTTGCACAAAATTTTGGCCGGTGCCGGGCCGCGGCAGCAAAAAAAGGTTTGACGTGAAACATTTTGGAGATTTCCAAAGAACCTCCATCGTCACGATGCTCGGGCATTCCCGCTTTGGTCAAAAAAATAGGACGGTTGCGATTTCGTTGACTTAACGCAAGCGGGCCGGTACGTAG
>JBPYDY010000320.1:0-2786 GCA_051986155.1 Methylocella sp. | reverse complement strand
CGATCTTGTACTGTTCCGCGCTCCGCCGCGGCTCGCCGCGGGCGAGGTCATTGATCAGCAAAAAGTAATCAAGCGCGCGGCTTGGCACGGCCATCCGCGCCGCAAGCGTCTCTGAGGTGTCGCCCGGCTTGGCGGCCGTTATCGCGAGGCGCAGGGGCCGCATCGCCCGCACCTCTTCTTGCGAGACAGGGGGAAACGACCGGATCGACGCCTGGAAACGTTCCTTGGCTTCACTATTCAGCGCATGGGCTGCGAAAATAAGGCGATAGACACGCTCCTGATCGAAACGGATTACGGCGACGCGGAATTGCCAGTCGCCGGCGCTGGCATCTGCAGCCGCCGCCGGCATGCCGTTAATTTCTAGCGCAGCGATCGACGGTTCGATGAGCCCATCGATCCAGCCGGATGCGATATAGGCCGAAAGAGGCGTCGACGGCGGAACGGAGACACTGTCGAGCCGCAGGGCTTCGCCGCCGCCGTTTGTAATTCCGAGAACCGCCTGAGACGTATTTTCGAGCGTGAAGCCGTCGGGCGCGACGAATGCAATACCCAGCCGTCCGTGCAGGTATTTGCGGCCGCGGATCGCCCCTTCGGCGGGGTCATCGCCAAAAGTCATGCCGGCGATGGCGGCAAGGTAGGCCGTGCGGTCGGTCGTGCCGATGCCGGGAGCGCCGATCTGGCGTGCGGCGCTGATCGCCTGGGCAATCCGGTCGGGGGTAGACGGATGGGTTGCCAGAATGTCCGGTTTGCCGGCGCCCGCATAGGGGCCCATCAGCGCGTTACGGAGCGATGCGGAGCGGCCGAGCGAGGCAAGAAACCGGGCGGCGCCAAACGGATCATAACCCGCCTTTGCCGCAACCCTTATTCCAATTTGATCGGCCTCAAGTTCCTGGTTGCGTGAAAAGCTCGCGATGGTGCGCTGGGCCTCAGCGACTACCTCCTCACCCTTTTGCTTGCTCTGGATCACACTCGCCGCCTGGCTGACCAGGGCGGCGCGTTTTTCCTCCTCTTCACGCTGCAAGGCATGCCGCGCCGTGATGTGGGCTATTTCATGCGCCATCACGGCCGCCACCTCCGAGCCGTCAACGGCGAGGGCGAGGAGGCCGCGCGTCACATATAAATTTCCGGGCGGCAGAGCAAAGGCATTCACCGCAGGCGAATTCAAGATGGTGACCTTATAAGGCTCGCCACCCCGTTCATCAGCCTTCGCGAGCTTGGCCAGAATATCGTTGAGGTAAATTTCAGCGGGGCGGTATTCATATTCGCCGTCAAACAGAGCGACCATCTGCCTGTGTTCGGGCGATGTTCTCGACCCGCGATCGGCGGGCTTATTCGTTGAAGCCGCTGCGTTGAGCGGCGCGCTATCACGCGGCTCGATCCCGGCGCATGCGGCAAGGAGCATTGTGGCGGCAAGCGTGGCGGCCCTGCTTAGGGCTCGGGGCGGCCGCGCGCCGATTCGCGCTTCAATACTGGCGAGAAGCGGCGAGAACCACATGTCCCGATAGCCCTATTCCGCCGATCCGGCTACGCTTTGGCCCTGGCTGACAACCTCCAAGGCATCGAGCTCGGAGATTTCTACTTGCGGGCCAAAACGCGTGTCGAGCAGCCCCCGGACCCGGATATCTTGGCCTGTTAATCCTGCGAGGCGGGCTTGAGCCGCTGCAAATGCTTTACCGTCGCGCGGCAGCACCGTGACCGAAAACTCGGCGCCTCTGCGGGGTGCGAAGTAAAGCGTGATCAGAGGCTTACGAACCTTTAGCGCGGTGACCCGGCCTTCGACGATGACCGTCGAGCCGGCCTTCTCCGCAAGAGAATCGCGATCGCCGGCGGCAATGACCGCATAATAGGGATCGGCCCAAAGGCCAAGAGCGGATGCGCGTGCCCGCGCCTCTGCGGCAAGAAGAACGCCGCGGCAAGGGTCATTGGCCACGCTGGCCTCATAGCGGGCGAGACCAGCATCAATAATTGCCTCGCCGACCGGCAAAAGCAGTTGGTTCTGCCCTTCCGCGGTCTCTCCGGCCGGCGCAAAAACCATGGCCGTGACGCGGCCCCAGCGGTCGTGCCGTGGCTCGATCGGGCGAAATTCGACGCTGTGACCCTCGAGCCAATTGGCTAGAATTTCGCGTCCCCTGATGTCGAGATCCGGATTGTCCGGGGTCGGCCGGGCCGGGTCAATACTGCCAATCTTCAGCCTGGTCCCGTCGTCGAGGGTGAGGCCGAGCCGCTCATCGACGGAGACAACGCGGCCGAAAGCGTTGCCCCCACGCGGGCAAAGCTGCGCGAAGCTTACCCCGACTGACAGGGAAAGCGCGGCAATTACGGTTGAGCTGATGGCCAAGCGCCGGCCAAGGCCAAAGTGCGCACCTCCCGCCCCTTTCCGGCGTAAGTGCCCTGTTCCAGGCCGGACGCCCGAGGTGAATCGAGCCGGCCGAAAAGATACTGGTTGCTTGGAATGCATTGCCGCCAGTGGAAAGAAAATCGTGGGCAATGTGTGACGAGTGCCGATCTCCAGAAGATACGGCCTGAATATAACAAGTATAAATAAGGTTGTCACGGCTAATTTCAAGCAAATCCAATGTGTCCCGGTGATTTGAAAACGGGCCAACCGCCTGACATGGCGAGGGTTTACAAGGTCCGCGTTAGCGCTGGGCCCCGGGCATCCCTACCCGTAAGGATTGGGATAGCCCACCTGAACGGCTTGTATCGATGCCCGTCCGCAAGTGTATTGTCCCTTTTCAGGCCCGGTTTTAAAGATGTCTGCGGAGATAGACCGGTCGTTTGGCGCC
>JBPYDY010000319.1:0-2064 GCA_051986155.1 Methylocella sp. | reverse complement strand
CGCATCAAAAATTGGCCGCATCTGCAAGGTCGCAGTCCGCGGGGCCGACATAGTGCGCCTCTTGCGGATTGGGGCAAAGCGGCCGGGTGCGCGTCACCGGTACCGAGGTAAAATTCGTGCCCGAGGCGATGAGGTGCGGTGCCTTGCTCGACCCACGCCACCAGGGGGGTGAGCATGTCGAACTGATCGGTCCCCGCTCCGCCGCGGCAGTGCCCCAAATTCGGAATAAGGTAAAGCCAGGCGAATTTCTCGGTTTGCGTCGCGCCGCCATTCTTGGCCGTGAGCGCGTCAAAATACGCGATAGTGCCCTCGACCGGCGGGAGGGGATCGCTCACGCTGTGTGACCAGATGATCTTGTCCGCCGCGGTTCGTGAATTTCGGAATGTCCGTGGAAGTCGAACAGGAGACGTATGGCGTGTTCTTGTTCAATCGGCCAAGATCCTTGTCGACATCGAAACCCTGCGGGTTTGAGCCCGGATTGGCCGGGCCCAGCAAGATGTATGGAAATTCCTTAGCCCCAAGGCAACGTCTATGAGCGTCGCGCTCGGCGTACCGATTTTTCCCACTGGAATGCCAGTTGGGGCCATGAAACCGCCAACATAGGCGTAGCCGAAGGCCGCATTGTCGGCGTGCTCGCGTATGGCTGCGCCAGCCGGCGCCTTTATCGGCTCGCCGAGCGAGTTCCGCGGTCACTCGTTGATCTTCTTGACGGCATTGATTTGCGCCGGGCTAAGGCAGGTCGATTCCCTGTGCACTGCAGCGGTTGCCCGGTGTCCGGGAAGACGAATGTAGCGGGATCGAATTTTGCTCGGCACACCCGCACATTGTCAACCACGCCATCGACGCGTCCGTCGAGGCCATCGCAGGCCGCCAGAAGCGCGCTGATAAACAGCTTCTGATCGGCCTCTGGAAACGGGTAGAAAATCAGCTTGTTGTTGGGCAGCTTTTGTATCGGCGCGGGCGTAATTGCCTCGATGGCCTTGACGACCCATCTCGTAAACCGGGGCGCCGGCGACTATCCCGTCATAATAATCGGGAAAGCATCGCCATGCATTGCCGTCCGCCGGTCGAGCAGCCGACGAAATAGGAGCGATTTGCCTTGCGGCAGTAAAAGAAGGCACGGGCGAGACTCGGGGTAAGCGTTCCTGCCAACGGCCGGCGGCATCGCGCCTTCTGTACCGCAGCCGCCCTGGAGCTTCGACAGAGAAATCGCTGGAATTTGCACTGCAAAATACAAAATGGCGAAGCCTGCCTAATTATGGAAGCGCATGCCCCGTCACCAGACCCAAGTCTCGTGCCAGAGGAGGTAGTGAAGCGACAGCAATATTTTTTCACGAAAAATATACGAGGGGTTTACGTCATCATCTGGGTATGGCGGTGAGCAACAGTTGCCACGTTTGGAGGACGGGCGGTCCCTACGCAAAGAAGATTGCTCGGTATTCGCACCGATAAAAGCGGCAAGAAAGAATTTAATGTGCAGGACTTGAGGAACGTCGGCAGTCTAAAAAGGGTTCCTGGAAGAAGGATCAACTGGACAGAGTGTCATCACTCGGGCAGGAAAATCCTTCCTTGAGAAATATTTTGGCATGAGAAACCTCGCTGAGCTTTTACACAAGCGCGGCATAGTGCTCAGGTACTTGTCAAACGCAGACACCGCAGAGAGGATATTCAATTGGCTCGAGAACGAAAACCGAGGATCGTCGGAGCGCTGGCGCCCGGCACAAACCACGCAGCACCAAGGATCGCCGTAGTCGCAAACGCAGTCCAAGACGCGTTCGCCATCGACCACCAGGGTAGAGAGCTCGATTTTGCGCACATCCTGCACGTCGCGGTCTTCGGGCGCGGGGACGCCATACATGACGCTGCCGATCCGGAAGTGATGCCGGTGATAATCGGCCCAGCCCGCCAGCGAGATATCACTGCGCGGCGCGAGCGGCTGCTGCGAGCGGCGTTGAATGGTGGGAACGCCGTTCGGCGCATGCGGCGATGTGGGCGCTCTGCAAGTCAGGCGTGATGTTCTGCACGCTCATCTACGAGGACGGCACGAACGGGCGCTGGCGGCAG
>JBPYDY010000318.1:0-3978 GCA_051986155.1 Methylocella sp. | reverse complement strand
CCGCGAAAATCCAAAGGGGAAGACAGCCAAAGGTGAGAGCAGGCTTTATTTCAACTAAAAGGCGATAGCCGGAGAGCACTTTGCCGCTGATTGCATAAAATAAGGTGAAAATATGGAATTCTCTCATTGCTCGGCGCATAAAATTTGTTAAGATAATGGTTAGCTGTTATTAATACATGTTATTTCTCCTTATCAACAGCTTCATATCACACTCGGGAGTCGTTCCGTGAAGATTGAAAGATTTCCCTCTCCCCTTGTGCGATCGGCGTTCGCCGCGCTCCATGAGGAACGCCTGGCCAGGACCTTGGCCGCTGCAAAAGCCACTGTAAGAGCGTCGGTGATGGCGGACGCGGCCGTGGCGGCGGCAAATGCGGCGGATGCTGCAAAGGCGGCCGAGGCGGCTTTGGAAAAAGCGCAAGCGGAGCTTGCTACAGCGGAAACCGCGGAGGCGGCAGCAAGAGCCGCGCAAGCCGCCTTGGCGGCAATTGACAAGCCGCGTTTGTCAACCAGGAAAAGAGCCAGCTTTGATGGTCCGGTTGCCGTGTCTGCACCATTTGATATTTAGCAATTCGCAGGGAAGTTGAGGTGATTCCATTACGAATTTGACGGGCCGGAGCGACGGCGGTTGGTTGATATGGACGAGGTACTGTTCGGCGGGCGCGAGGAGCGCCTGGAGTTTCTCCGCCCGCATGGTTTTCTGGCTGGCGAACGATTCCGCGCCTGCTCCGGCCTAAAGAGTAATAGTCAGGCCTTCTCGGCTGAGGCGTTCCGCGCACCAGCCTCGTGGAAGCCGACGGATTTGAGAACGCATTTCGCCCGTTTTCCTCTAATTCTTAACCCAGCCTCGTGTCCCCGCCGGGAATGAGCGGGGCGGGGAACCAGATGCAATTGCACGAGAGCCGTCAAAAGCCGCGACCGTGGGCGTGCAATGGCGCCCTCCCTCCTCGCCGCTCAGCCTAATTTGCCGGTTGGGACGGGCGATCTCCGGAGCGACTACCGTAACCCTTGCTGCTCGAGCTGCCATGCGCGATCCCACGAGGATTCATTGCTCGGGTTGTAGAAATCGCGATCGACCCCATTGTACACGAACGGGGAATGATAGGGCGCAGCAGCGACCGGAGGCGGCTCATAGTAATAAGGGTAGTTGTAACCCTGGTACAAATATACGAAACCCGCGAGCACCAAAACAAGCTGTCTCATCTCCGCCTCCGGCGGTTCAACCATCTCGTGTTTGACTGAAGCCGCAGCCCGTCCGTCTAGATGAAAGAGGCCGTCGATCACCCACTCCGGCTTCGAGATTGACCATCGTCCTTGCGCCTCTCTCCTCGTTGAACGCTCCGTCGGCGTGTCTTCGCGCAGATGAGAGTTCGCAGCCCCGTTGTCGGCCACAACTTTAGCCAAACGCACGAAGCCGGTCATCAGTTGCCAGGACTGGAATTTTGCGGCCTGCCGCAGCCGGTTCAAAATACGCGCTCTTGACCGCCAAGCGGCGAACTCGCGCGCCGTTCTCAGCCTGCGGCCTAACCTGACAAATTGCTCGTTTGCGCCCGCTATCGGAGACCGCTATCCAATGTATTGCTAGGGCAGCGTCATGGTCTGGCGGCGCAGGGCGGAACAACAGCCACAAGCTCAACAGAATGAGCGCGGTGCAGCCAAGCAGCACAAAACCGGCTTGAATGCTTCGCACGACGTTTACCAATTCGACTCTTGAGGCTCGCTTTTCCTCGCGCATGAAATATGTGAAGAGGCCGGCGAGCCCGATCACTCCTGGCACCGTCTTCAAAAAGTTCGCCCCATCTATGAGTTGCATGTCAGATTTACCTCCCGGCGGGGCCGGCGCCACCAACCATCGCGTGGGGGCCTTTCGCCTTTAGTAACCGCGCTGGACACGCAATCTCCCATCATAGACGCCCGTGCTCGGACTGAATGCCGGCAATCCGCTCGCGGTGGCACTGTTGATTGCAGCACCGGCCGGCCGAGTCTCACTCACACGCGCGTACATGTACTCCGCGCCAATATCGAATCCCCTTAGCGGCGACTGGAAAAGGCTCGGTGCGATGAGGGCACCGTTGACGCTCGTGCTTCCAGCTGCGGCTGCGCTGCCACTCGGCACTTCAGCTCGATTGCGAACTTCAATAGTCGAACCGAATGGCGTCGAGTTCAGGATTGGCAGCCAATAATTCTTGTACGCGCCCGTAATGTCCCAGCTCGATTGCCGGTCGCATTTGCTCCTGTCCGGGAAAGCGCAGGTGAAGTTGATCTGGGGACTCCAGCCCGCAACGTAATTTTGGCTCAACGAAGCATGGGTGTTGTCCGCGGCATAATTTGGAGAAGCTTTTTCATAGGCCGCCTGCAACCAAAGCTTGTCGCCCGGAGATAAATAATCGAGATTCGATTGCCCATCGGCCTGCGCCGCGAACTCGCTCGAACTGCCCGTCAGCGCCCGCAAAGCATAAGGAGACACGAGCCCTTTCGGTGACGGGAATGGGGCAATCGTGGAGAGGGTGGCCTGTTGTGAATCCGCCGCGGTGGCCGGCACGTTTGCCTCGCCCCAATAGGGATCAAGCCGAAGATTGCCGACGATTTCGGAAATCCGCGACGGTTTGCTACGGCTTGCGCTGCGAAGGCCGCTGTCAACGCCTGATGGCGGGTCCGGCGGCGTGGCAATTCTTCCGCCAGGTTCGGCCTGCGGATCTGCGAATGAAAGTGACGGCGAAAACCCGTCGCCGAAGGTTGCCGTGTAGGCGAGTTGTGCGAGAGTTACGCCGGGACTTAAGTTCTGCCTATCCGGATCGAACGAAAACCGCGCCCGGCCCGAGCCCAAGCCTGCTAGCGTCTCACGTTGGGCCCCGTCGTTTATGTAGTCGCGGGAGAGCGGGCTATCGAATACGCTCCGGTCGCCCATCATTGCGGGCGTTAAATTGCCAAGTTGCAAACATCTGTCGCTGCCGGGAATAGAAAAGTATCCATTGCCCGAGGCGTCGCAAATTCGCGCATATTCGACTGGAGCCGGCTGCGGGACCGGGCGATCGGCAGACTGTGCAACGGTTGTTAGGGTCGCACACGCCCCTGCCGCTAACACCAAAGCGCGGGCGGTAAATGGCGAACCCTTCCCTCGCCAAGCGGCAAACCTCGCCCCGCTATGGGGCGGGTGCCCGCGCGGCAATGACCCAAAAACCGCCAAACCATCGATCCGGAAGAACCGCCCGTGCACAGCCTGGCCCATCCCAATCCAATCCCTATCCACCCGCCATTTCATCTATATACTTCCCCTGCATCGCCGCCAATGGCGATGTCCAGCCGGCGAGACCTCGCTGGCTTCGCCCCGCGGCGGCAGCTTAGCTCTCCAACAGAACCGATCGCCAGCGTTGGCACTTGTGGAGGCCTTGCCATAGGGCCCTTGCTCGGGCATACCTCGAGAGCATATAGGGATCCGCCGATCTGCCGGTTGCTATATGGGGAGACGTGGCCGAGCGGCTGAAGGCGGCGGTTTGCTAATGCGCTCGCGGTAGTCCCGCCCGCTCCCTTCCACTCCCCTCCAGTGTTATCTATCAATGGCTTAGCCGGACATCTTTACCCGTTGCTCCCTGCCAAAATTGGCTCTTCCCTGCGCGTGCGGTGCCAATTCCGGTGCCAATTTTGTCGGCGGTACTTGCCGCGACCGAGGCGCGGGGCCGCGTGGTCGAACTCGCCCCACGGCCCGCTGCGCGGCGTTCGCCACGCCCAAAAAAAGAACCCCCCTACCTCTGCCTCGCTGACTCGACCTGCCGCATCATTGGCATGCCACTGCTTAAGCCTTATCGGCAAATTAGGAGGCCCAAATGGCGAACGGAACGACTTCAGGCGGCCCACCAACGCCAAGTGATAACCGAGCGATTGAACAAGAGCAGGCAATTTGGAAGCGCGCGTTGGCATCCCTTCGATCCGGTGAGCCCCCGCTTGATGAGTTAACAGACGAAGATCAAAGCTGGTTGGTGA
>JBPYDY010000317.1:0-2936 GCA_051986155.1 Methylocella sp. | reverse complement strand
CAAAGGGGTCGGGCATGTGACTCGAAAGTTTTGGCGAGAGACCGGTTCGGGTCATCGTGTGCCATTGGTCACGCACCCGCCCAGTGTTCAAAAGAAAAGGAAACTCCGCGTCCAACGGCTCGGCGAGCGTTGGCTCCTTGACTGAGATGACGTGCGCGCGACCCGAGGACGTGAAGAAGCGCCCATCCCCGAACATGCGTTTTTTCCCGCCCGAAGAACCTTCGGGAAATGGCCATTGCAATGGCGTGAGCGCTTGATAACCGGCGTCACTAAGAGCCGCGAGGCCGCCAAGATCGAAATCGCGGGTTCCGTTGTTCTCGAACGCCGAGAGCGCGGCGTGTTCGCGAAAAATCACCGCCGGACCCGGATAATCGAACGCAGCGCCAAAACCCATCCGGTTAGCGACTTCACAAACCGCCCACCAATCCGGCTGCGCCTCACCCGCGGCTGGCAGAAAAGGGCGCTGACGTGAGATCCGGCGCTCGGAATTTGTGACCGTTCCGTCTTTTTCTCCCCAGGCCCTTGCGGGCAAGAGCACATGCGGGCTAGCGCCGATCGTATCGTTCGCCCGCACATTATCCGAAATCACGAGGAGATCGAGCTTGCGCATCGCATCACGCATTTGGTCGGCGCGAGGCAGGCTCACCGCCGGGTTGGTGGCCATGACCCACAAAGCCTTGATGCTGCCGCGCGCGATGGCCTCGAAAATTGCGACGGCCTTAAGCCCCTCGCGCTGGGCCATGCGGGGTGCTCTCCAGAAGCGGCGAACTCGGTCGATTTCCTCTGGCGAAAACCCCATATGTGCGGCAAGCTGATTGGCAAGTCCGCCGACCTCGCGTCCTCCCATTGCATTGGGTTGCCCGGTCAAGGAAAATGGCCCCGCGCCTGGAATGCCGATGCGGCCCGTGGCAAGATGACAATTGACAATGGCGTTGACCTTGTCGGTGCCCTGCCAAGATTGGTTGACCCCTTGGCTGTAAAGGGTCACGACGCGTCTTGTCGCCGCCCACAGATCAAAAAAGGCAGCGATGCCAGTGCTCGCCGCGCCGCATTTTCTAGCCACCGTCATGACATCTGGCGCAATGCTGCGCGCCCTGGCAAGTGCAGTTTCAATACCCTCGGTGTGGGCTCCGGCAAAGTCACGGTCGATAACGCCATTGTCAGCCAAATGTACCAGAAGGCCGCAAAACAGCCCGGCGTCCATGCCAGGTTCAATTGTCAGCGCAAGGTCGGCGTACTCGGTCGTCGGCGTGCCGCGGACATCGATTGTAACAACGCGTGCGCCGCGCTTTTCACGCGCCTCTACCATCCGCTGATAGAGCACCGGATGGCACCAGGCAGCGTTTGAGCCAACAAGGACGAGGAGGTCCGCCTCGTCGAGATCTTCGTAGCAGCCAGGCACCGTATCAGACCCGAACGCGCGGCGGTGACCGGCAACCGAGGAGGCCATGCACAAGCGCGAATTGCTGTCGACATTGGCGGAGCCAATAAACCCCTTCATCAGCTTGTTTGCGACATAATAATCTTCGGTGAGCAATTGGCCCGAAAGGTAGAAGGCGACGGCATCCGGACCATGCCTTTCGATGGTTAACTGCAGCCCTTTGGCAATGCGCTGGAGCGCTTCATCCCATGTCGCACGCGCGCCGTCCACTATTGGGTATAGAAGTCTCGTTTCGGGTCCTAAGGTCTCGCCAAGCGCCGCGCCCTTGGAACAGAGTCGCCCGAAGTTCGCCGGGTGGCCTTTATCACCGGCGATTTCAGCTCCAGCGGCGCCATCGGGCGTCGCAACGACTCCGCACCCGACACCGCAATACGGGCACGTCGTATAAACGCTAGGCGCCGGCGCGTGGGCATTCATCGATAGACGTCCGCCTGATAACGATGTTGCGTGCGAAAGCCTTTCACAAAAGTCCTGGCCGAGGCCCCACCCATCTGGAAAACGGCAGAAACAGGCAAAAAACGTTTGCCTCCTCGCGCTTGGATGCCGGCGACGAAACCTTCGAGATAACGATCGCTCGACATCGAAAACTCTCACGCCGCTTGCGCGAGCGCCGGTCCGAATGCGAGTGCGTCGCGCATTTGCGAAATGTCAGCGCCCGAGCGGATCAAATCGAGATACCAGGGAGCGTCCGCCGTATCGCCAAAAAGCACGGCGCCGATGAGCCTGCCATCTTCGATCACGAATTTCTTATAATTTGCTGCGCCTTCGTCCTCGAGCGTTATGACATCGCTCGAAGGGTTTTGCATGAATTTGCCCATTGAAAACACATTCACTCCGGAGACCCTCAAATTGGTCGCAGGCATCGAGCCCGGATAGGCCGCGCTCCGGTCACCGGCGAGGCGGCGGGCCAAAATCTTGGCCTGTTCGTTTGCCGGTTCGACGAGGCCGTAGACACAGCCGTTATGCTCAGCGCATTCACCAAGGGCGAAGATATTTGGATCACTAGTGGTAAGTCCATCATCGACAATGATCCCGCCATTGACCGTGAGCCCCGCTTCGCGGGCCAGTTGCGCATTCGGCCTGACCCCAACCGCGCAGACCACAAAATCGGTGCGAAGGACGCGACCGTCCGACAGTTCGAGCCCAGTTGCTTGGTTTTCGCCCAAAATCCTTGCCGTGTCGGCATCAAGTAGCACCTCGATGCCTTTGGCCTCGATCGCTCGCTTCAAAAGGAGTGCCGCGCGAGGATCGAGCTGACGCTCCATCAAGCAGTCCATCAAGTGGACAAGTGTCACTTTCACGCCTGCCTTGGAAAGCCCATAGGCGGCCTCGATTCCGAGCAGGCCGCCGCCGATTACCGTCGCGCGTGCACCCTCCCGCACTAAGGCGCGGATCGCGCCAACATCGGCAAGATTCCGGAAAGTGAGGACATTTTGGAGATTCATGCCGGGCTTCGGAAGCCGGATTGGCAGCGAGCCCGTGGCGAGTACCAGCT
>JBPYDY010000316.1:0-2498 GCA_051986155.1 Methylocella sp. | reverse complement strand
GCGCGAAAGCTTGCCGAATATGGCGGCCTGCCGCGGCGCCCCGAAGCCTCCAAACTTCATCCGGTGCGCTCGCTATTGAGCCGCCAATGAGCTAGATAACGGCGCCTTGCGCGCTCATTCAAAGAAGCGGCAGCGCCTTCGATCTTGCCTCCAAGGGACGTCACGCGGACTCGGAGGCGAGCAACGCGAGGCAGATTGCGTCTGCTCACACTCGCCACATTTCGGTGTCGATGCCCGGCGAGCGCCCGCTTCAGCCGGCACATTTAGCCGCAACGCTTTCGATCAGCATTGAGATGCCATTCTCTCAGAAGCTCGGAACATTTGGCCATGATCAGAGTTTCTAGTTCTTCGTTATGAGAATGGAGTTTGCAAAATGAAGTTTCTGACCTTGCCTGCCCAAGTTGAGCCACCGGCAGTGCTGCGGCGTTTGGCGGTCATTGCAGCGCTCGCTGCGTCTTGCGCGCCGGCCACGGCGGTGGCCGCGGCTCCTCTGCGGGTTCTTGTCTTCGGCGACAGCCTCAGCTCCGGCTACAAGTTGCCCGAGCAGGCAGGCTTTCCCTCTGTTCTATTAAGGAGATTGCGTGCCGACGGATACGAAAATGTAATCGTCCTGAACGGCTCAGTCCCAGGAAATACTTCCGCCGACGGGTTACAGGGGCTTCCGTCGGCGCTTCAATACGGGGCGGATGTTGTAATCGTTGAGTTCGGCGGCAATGACATGTTGCAGCACGTTAATCCTCAAATCACCTATCGGAATCTCGATGCGATCATCAGAATCAGCAAAGCGCAAGGCGCCCGCGTGATCCTTGCAGGAATGCTTTCCCTTCCAAAGAATGGTCCATATTATGATGCCGCATTCGATGCGATTTACCCAGCGCTGGCGGCAAGGGACCGCGTTCCGCTCTATCCATTCTTTTTAAGCGGCGTCTACGGTCATCCCGGGCTGATGCAGGCCGATCACGAACACCCCACCGCGACAGGAGTAGTCAGGATTGTCAATGGGATTGCGCCCATGGTCGAAAAAAGTCTCAGTCATCACACGACGGCCACAGCCTCAAGGTGACCGCCCCGCCCGCTCTCAAGCGGCAAGATCGGCGACAACCGCGTCAAGCACCGGAAAACCTTCCGCGCTGACCCGCAGGCGCCCGCGCGGGGTATATTCGACCATGCCGTCTTCGATCAGCGACGCGACCCGCCGGGGATCAAGCCCGCGCCCGGACGTCGCTTGAAATGCCGCCGGTTCGATCCCTTCCGAAAGTCTGAGTCCCATCAGCAGAAACTCGTCTCCCCGCTCCTCCGCCGACAAATAGTCGTCCTCGACCAAGCCATGCCCTTTACTCGCAACAAGGGTTAACCAAGTTTCGGGATGGCGTTCTGCCGCTTGCGCGCGGCGCCCGTTTATCGATGAAAGCCGGCCGTGGGCCCCGGGGCCGACACCGATATACTCGCCGGATCGCCAATAGATAAGATTGTGCCGGCTTTCCGCGCCGGGGCGCGCATGATTGGAGATTTCGTAGGTGGGAAGGCCTGCTTCTTGCGTTGTCTCCTGTGTGACATCCCAAAGTTCGCGGGCAAGGCCCGGATTGGGTAGAGCAAGGCGGCCGGCGTCGTGCAGCCGCGCAAAAATTGTGCCTTCCTCGATCGTGAGCTGATAGAGAGAAATGTGATCTTTTGCCCGCCGAAGGGCCGTCGCTAACTCTTGCTTCCAGCCTGCGGCCGTTTGTCCAGGGCGGGCATAGATCAAATCGAACGAAAAACGGTGGAACATCGACGCCGCCAACTCCACAGCGTGCAGCGCTTCGGCTGCTGTATGACCCCGGCCGAGCATTTTCAGATCGACATCGTTCATTGCCTGGACGCCAAGCGAAACGCGGTTGATCCCAGCCGAACGGAAGCCTTTGAAGCGCTTCGCCTCGACACTGGTCGGATTGGCCTCAAGGGTAATCTCCGCGCCGGACGCAATGTGCCAGTGGCCCGCGATCGCATCGAGTATGTTCGCCACACTGGCCGGACTCATCAAGGACGGCGTGCCGCCGCCAAAAAAAATCGACGAAACAACGCGTCCGCCGGTCAATGCGGCGCGGTGCCCGAGCTCCGCCTTATAGGCAGCAAGGAACCGGGCCTCGTCGACCGGCTTTGCGCGCACATGGCTGTTGAAATCACAATAGGGGCATTTGGAAAGGCAAAACGGCCAATGCACATAAATGCCGAAGCCCGGGTCCGGTGTGGCATCGGTTTGCGGCGGCCCCGCCATCTCCTTTGTGGCGCTCATGAGCGTCTGCCCGGTATTCTCGCTGTGGTCAAAGTCGCGCGACATTCGCGATCAACTTCGCCATTAGTATTGTTCGCCATTAGTATTGCGTTTTGGTTTTGCGCCGACTCTCAAAATCGCAGATAGGCGGCGATTTGTTAACAAGGAGTTCACCGAGTTTGCCTGATTATCAGCAATGCACCGGGCTTTGCATTTGACCGGCGTGGCTAAGAGCAGGTGTGCCTAA
>JBPYDY010000315.1:0-3480 GCA_051986155.1 Methylocella sp. | reverse complement strand
CCTCTTTGAGGACAAGATCCAGCACATCGAGATAATGGGCTTCGTTGCGGCCATCCGCGCCGATCCTATTGCGCTTGGCAAGCCCCGCGCGGGCAATTCGCAAGACTTCTGCCGCGACCTCGCGCAGGCGCCGCCCGCCAATTTTCGCATCGAGGCCAAGGCGCGGGGCATCTTCGCGCAGCTTCTCCCGCTCTTCGGCGGTCCAGCCCTTGACCAGATCCCACGTGGCATCAAGCGCGGAGGGCTCATAGAGGAGCCCGGTGAACAGCGCTGGCAAGGCGGTCAGAAAAGGGCGTGGCCCGGCATCGGCGCCGCGCAGCTCGAGATAGTTCTT
This sequence comes from Methylocella sp., assembly GCA_051986155.1. Classification (GTDB taxonomy): domain Bacteria; phylum Pseudomonadota; class Alphaproteobacteria; order Rhizobiales; family Beijerinckiaceae; genus Methylocapsa. The sequence goes on along the minus strand of JBPYDY010000315.1, from coordinate 3,146 downwards.
CAGGCGCACCTCGGGAAAAATTGTCGAAAGGTGATTGGCCCAATCCGCGCGCGTTGCGCATTCGTCGGGAAACTGGGCTAGGCTGCAATGCAAAAGATCCTCGAAATTGGCGCCCGCGACATCGTGGTAAATGTCCCCGCGCTTGACGAAATACATCGGCACGGAAAGAGCGTAATCGACATAGCGCTCAAATGACATGCCCGGCTCGAAGACGAAAGGGAGCATTCCGGTGCGGTCCTTATCCGTATGGCGCCAAATCTCCGAGCGCGCCGAAAGAAAGCCGTTGAGCTTGCCACCGCTTAAGGCCGAACTGGCAAAGAGCGCCACCGCAACCGGCTGCAGAGCCAAAGAGACGCGAAACTTCTTGACCATGTCGGCTTCGTCCGAATAGTCGAAGTTGGCCTGCACCGTGCACGTGCGTAACATCATGTCGAGGCCGCGCGTTCCAACCTTCGGCATGTATTTCACCATGATCGCATAGCGCTGTTTCGGCATCAGTGGGATTTCATCGAGCCCCCAGACCGGGTTTAAGCCAAGCGAAAGAAATTCTATCCCGAGTGGCGCGGCGGCGGCTTTGAGGGCCAAAAAATGCGCCTCGATCTCGGCGTCCGTCTCATGAATCGAGAGGAGAGGCGCGCCGGAGAGTTCGAATTGGCCGCCCGGTTCGAGTGAAATCGCCGCTCCGCTTTCTTCGTCATAAAGCCCGATGACGTTCTGCCCATCGGTAACCGGCGCCCAGCCAAGTTTTCTTCCCATCCTTTCAAGAAGGGCGCGGATTCCGCCACGCTTAGGTTCCGGCGAGCCCTCATAGGGCACCGGTAAATTGCCGTCGCGGTAGAAGGGAATTTTTTCGTGCTCGGTGCCGACCCGGAATTCCCCGGGCGGTCTTGCACCCTCCTCAAGCAGCGCAATGAGCTCGCCGCGCGACAAGATGGGGGTCGAATCCGTGACGTCGCGCGCCATTTCTCCACTTTCTCTTACGCCCGCGGCCTGGTCTGCCGCTTGGGGGCCAAGCTTGAGCACCTGCCGCCGCTCGCACGGCGCCAAGGCCGCCCTTGGTGCCGCTAAATAGGCGGGCGGGGGTCAGGGTGCAATTTTGGCCGGTCCTTGCAGCCGCACCGCCTAGGCTTGCGGCCGTCTCAGCTGCGTTCCTTGCCCGCGATGCGGTCGAGTTCGGAGTCGATGTCGAGGGGCTCGCTCGCGGGCGGCGGCATATGTGCTTCGTGAGCCGGACCGGGAGGGGCTTCGGCCATAGGCGCTTGAGCCGGCGGCGTTTTCGCGGGTGGGGCGGTGACCTCGTCAGGCGAGACTTCGACCGGAGGAGGCGGGGTGCCGGGCCGCAACATCTTTTTTAGCGCCTCCAAGCCATCCTGGAGCGCCCCGGCATCAAGGCTTGGCGTGGCCGCGGACTGGCCTGCCGGACTACCAGAGCTAGCGCCCGCAAAACGCTTGAGAATCCCGAGCGCCATGGCCATGAGACCCGCAAGGCCGCCGGCTTCGCCCGTTTGGCTAGGCTCTTGGGCCGGCCGCGGCCCAGGGCTTAGGGGCGCCGCGCCGCCTCCCAGAATATGGCCGAGCACAGAGCCAAGATTGCCCTGGCCAAAGGCCTCGGAGACCTGCCCCAGCAAGCCTCCAAAACCCTGGTTCTCCAAGGATTTTGTAAGGCCGCCAAAGATAACGGAAGCGATCGCGGGAAGCATTTGCGAAAGTGTCTCTTGCGGTATGCCCGTGGCAGCCGAGGCCCGCCCGGCAATCGCCTCGTGGACCGCCGGAGAGCCGAGAATTTCGCTTAATGCGCCGCTGCCTGCCTGCGCAGCCGCTTGCGCGCCCGCCGGGCTTTCGAAGGCCGCAAGGTGCTGGCCCGTTCCCAAGGCCGCCATGAGCGGAGCGAGCGCAGCCGGCTCGGACAGGTTCTTTAGCAGTCTTTCCGACAGCTCGGGCGCAACAGCCTTGACCGCGGCGTCCACCTGCTCAGGCGAGAGATTGAATTGAGACGCTAAATTTTCGATCGCCTTGCCTGCCTGCGCATTACGCAGGATTTCGTAGAGATTGAACATTTTGTCATCCTCCCTTGTCTGCCGCCGACGCAAAGCAGCCTGGCGCAGCGCCGGGCGGGAAACGGGTGGATGCTACAGGACCTTGGCATTTTTTGCGAGAAGCGCCGCGGGGAAAAGGCCGTGCCGTTTTGAGGCTCGAGGCGCGATCATGCTTTTGCCGTCCTTCCCTTGCATTATCGGCAAGATTAAGAGAAAAGCCTCAGCATCCCCTAGCGTTGGCAGATATTCCCATCCAACAGGCAAGGCCCAGCTGGGCTTAGGCTCCCGAGGCAATACCGATGCCGTCCTACCTTGATCTTGGCTTGATCGCCGTCATTTTCATTTCCGCCTTTCTGGCGATGCTTCGCGGTTTCACGCGCGAGGTGCTTGCCATCACCTCCTGGGCAGCTGCTGCGGCGGCGGCTTACTATCTTCACCCCTATGTCTTGCCCTATGTGAAGCCCTACATCGCCAAGGATGTGCTCGCGCTCGCCGCGGCCGCGGCCGCGGTCTTCATTGTAACGCTGATTGCCGTGTCTTTGCTTACCATCAAGTTCTCGGATCTTATCCTCGATTCGAAGATCGGCGCGATCGACCGTTCGCTTGGCTTCGCTTTTGGCGCGGCGCGCGGGCTGATCTTGTGCGTCATCGCTTTTGTGTTTTTCAATTGGCTCGTGCCGGTGCAAACTCAGCCCGAATGGGTAAAATCCGCCCGCATGCGCCCTCTCCTGCTCGCTACCGGGGATGAACTCATGTCGGTTCTGCCCGACGACCCCGAAGGAATATTCAACAAGCTCAAAAAGCCAAAATCCTTGGGCGGCGCCACGGACGAGATCTTACCTAATGAGGATAAAGAGCCGAAGGAGGTTGATACCGGCAAGGGGACCTGAGCGCATTAAGCGGCTTTGACCGGCGCCCCGCCGATCTCTCCTCAACGAATTGCCACAATAGCCCTCGCCGCCAGGGAAAGCCCTGGACGCGGGTTTGCGCCAGGTCGGCCACTGTGTTGACAGAGTCCAGCAGCGCCAATATGGTGCGGCCCATCGAAACCTGCCATGGATTCATCCTCTTATCGCTGCACTTTCCAACCGCCCCCGCGGGAGTGCGGGC
>JBPYDY010000314.1:0-3418 GCA_051986155.1 Methylocella sp. | reverse complement strand
AAAGTTCGGCCCGATCTCAATCCTGGTCAACGATGCCGGTATCAATCGCCGGAACGCCTTCACTGCCGATCCGGCGGCGGTAATCCAGGACTGGGAGGATGTTATTGCTACGAACTTGTACGGCGTTTTCAATGTGACCCATGCCTTCCTGGCGCAACTGCGCGCCACCAAGGGCCGCATCATCAACATCGCATCGATCCAATCGTTTATGCACGTGCGAACGCCGAATTCTCCCGCCTACACAAGCTCCAAACATGGCGTGTTGGGGTTCACGCGCGCGCTGGCGGCGGAACTGGGCAAAGATGGTGTGCGCGTTAATGCGATCGGGCCCGGCTTTATCGAAACGCGGCTTAACGAGAAGGTCCGCGCCACCAATCCCGATCTGGTGAGGATCTTTCTCGAGCATACCCCGCTCGGCCGAGCGGGAAAGCCGGAGGATATTGTCGGCCCCGCGATCTTTCTGGCTTCGGACCTGTCCAGCTTCGTTACCGGCTCGATTGTGATGGCAGATGGCGGATACCGCGTCATTTAGCGACACAGCCAGACAATAAACTCACGGCGCCGCCGCAAGGGCTCGCCTATCGGCTTGAGCAGACCATCGTCGGCGACGAGATCGGGGCCTCGTGTGTCGCCTGGGAAAGCGAGCCTGTCAGCATCACCGCGAATCAGGCGCTTGCGGCCGAGGTAGCCGGCGATGATAGGTCGGCGCGACAGCAGGCCGAGGAATTGCTGCGCGAGCTTCTCGCCGGCGGGGCAGTCCCACAGAAGGATATAATGGCTTGGCCTGGGCTACCGTGCGCCGGGCCAAGGGCCGGTTAGGCGCCAAGGCGGAGAGACAATCGGAGGAGGGCACAAAGCGGGGGCGCGGCCAGTGGGTCTGGTCGCTTCAAGGTGCTCCCGTTCAAGGCGCTCATTCAAGGTGCTCATTCGATGTTCGGGATTTTGAGCATCTTGAAGAATATGAGCAAGATCAAGGGACTGGTCCGCTTCAGGACGCTCAAACCGTTCAAGATGCTCACACTTCAAAAGTGAGTACCTTGAAAGACGAGGCGGTCGACGATGCTAAGGCTCAGCCGGTTTGCGACCAGCTCAACGGCGAAGGTCTCCCGCGGGTTTGCGGGCACTGCGGCGCCCCGGAGACCGCCGCTGCGCCGGTGCAGCTCTGCGCCGTCGACGGGGAAACTTTCCTGCTCCACCGCGGCTGTCAGGCCGAGTGGCTAGGCGTAACGATCCCGCACTTCCTGCGGCGGACCAGTATAGGTGCGCCATGATCTACGACTGCAAAAGCACTAGTGCCGATTTGGCGGGGGTCGAGCAATGTGCCCTGGGTTACAGACCCCGACTTTCGATCGTGGTGCTTTTAATTGCGGGCTGGGGCGGCGCTTAGCCCGATTGCTCGGTTCGCGGGTCCTGGCCGCAGTTGAACCTCCGGCCAGGGCCCTAACCCCGACAAAGCGCTAACAGCGAGGTTGGGAAAATGAGACATTCGATCTTTTGGGGAATATCTATTGCACTGCTTTCGGCGAGCCGACTCCTCGCGCAAAACCTCACCGAGCTTAACGATCTTAAAGGAAAAATTTCGGAGGCAGAACTGGCGCGAAGTAACTTTGCCGCCGGTTTGGCTCATTGCAGCGAACTCAACGGTGCTAATTTCTATTTCTCCCAGCGCGACCGCGTTCTCAATCTGCAAGGCTATCGTCGCTCGCTCGATAGTTTGGTCGCGGCAGCAGCGTTTAATCCAGAAACCAGGCGCCCATGGAACAAAAAAGATGCCGAGGCGCGATGGGCGGAGGTGCAAAAACAGGCGACGACCGATCGGGCAAACTGCGCGGCGGTCGCGGGCTTGCCGTCACTACTGCAAAAACTGAAAGAACTAGAGCAACAGGAGCATTGACTAAACGCCGCTTCCTAAACTGACGCGAGGCTGAGAAGGCTGGGGCGGTAAAATAAAGGCCGCTCAAATCGGGGTCCTTCTAGCTAGTGGCGAAATTTGCAGTGCCCGCCGCCCCTAAAATTGACGTGCGCGATACAGCGGTGAAGCGACGAGAAGCAATCAGGGCGTCCGGTGGCTGTTTCCCCTCTTAAGTGTGCACAGAACCTGGCATTTGCAGAATCGTGAGGATAAAGAACGAGGCTTATCGAGAGGAGCATCATCATAGCAATAATCCGAACCGTTACTTTTAAATCCGACATTTTAACCTTCCCCCCTTCACCGTGTGCAACTCACGTCAAACAGACGCGCACCAAGATCGTTCCAAGTCAGGAAGTAGACAAGCTGCTCCAGCCGCCAAGCTGCTTAGCAAGGACAAGGCGCGGCGGATTGCGGCGAATATCGCCAAGCTACCGGAGCTTAAAAGGCGGGATCATCATATGACGCGATGTCGATGAGCTTACGGTAGGCGGGATTGCTGATATTATAAGATCGCTTCCGCAGGGGGGCATCCATGCGATTGTTCGCCATCATCACAATGCTGGCCGTGTTGAGCGGGTGCGCTTCTCAATTGTCAACATATGTCCGAGCGGACGGCGGACCGATCGATGCGGCTCAGGAGCGGGCGACAATGGCGCAGGGCAAGGGCGAAGCAGCAACAAGCGCGACAGGTAATAAAGAAGACACCGTCATCGGCGTCTGCATGGGCCGCAACGGATACATTCAAATACTGCGATAGAATTGCCAACTAACCGCGCTCGGCAACGGAGGCGGCAGTTGCTGTTTCATCGGATCGCGGCGAATATCGCGAAGCTACCGGAGTTGTTGCAAAAGCCACACCCCTCTTGACCGCACTATCTAGCACGACAAAATGACTTAGGTATCATAATCGCGGACAGCCGCGTGAAACAATTAAATACTCAAGTCGCCCATTCAATCTTCACTCAGAAGTTTAAAAGCTCCGGAGACGTGTACGATCGAATCGTCGAACTGCCTACATTCGCGCATAGTGACAACCACGCTGGCCTACAAATCTGCGATTACATCGCATCGGCAGTCGTCACACCGCTCGCAGTCCGCGCATATTGCGAGGGGTACCTGACGGGAGTCCATATCCGTCCAAACTATCGGCATTTTCCTCGAACGTATGCGGCAAGGATCGAGGCTCTACAGCACCGCCCAGCAAGCGAACGGCCGCTGGATCGGAGGCATTACCGTGTCCGATGCAAATGGTCAGCGAAGCGGCACTCTATTTCGCGTGACGTAGTGCAAGCGCACCGCGCGGCATGCGACTGCCGGCCGTGCTTGTAAGCTACGCACTCGCCGGCGATGTTCCTCGCGCATTTCGTCGGAAATGCCTCGGGCTGACCTTACATCGCCTCCTTGCAGGCGGTAATTGCGTCCCCGCAGCCCATCGCGGCACGCTCCAGTGCGTCAACCACGTCCTCCGCTATTTGCCCCTCTTCGTCACCTTGGAGATCCTCGGGC
>JBPYDY010000313.1:0-29020 GCA_051986155.1 Methylocella sp. | reverse complement strand
GCCATCTGAAAGGCGACGTAACGGCCGTGACTCACGATCTTCGCGCCAATCTTGATCAAGCTTTTGCTTCAGGCTCGTCAGCGACCAGTCCTTGGGCTGGATTGGTGCTGTGAAGCACCTCATCTGGCTGGCTGTTTTCCTGGCGGTGTCGGCAGCGGCCCCTATCGCTCGCGCCGGCGGGCAAGAAAGTCGTGCGTGCGATTTTGAAGTGAAAGCTCGTTGTGAATCCGGCGACGCGCGCGTCACGCTTAGCGGCGGCAGAGTGAACAGGGTTGAGGTTAATGTCTTTCGGTGCGGCCTGCCTGGCCGTCCGGGTTATTCGTGCACTATCGATTCGTCGCGGGGTGACGGTGACTCCAAATGGTCAGAAGAGGGCGGCGTGACGGTAATAGCCAACACTTCTCCCTTTAACCCGGATCAACTGGACCGTGTGAAGGTGACCCTCGGACGGCATGTATCTATCGACTTAGAGGGGGCGCAAGCGCTCGGGAGGTGTGGGGCCGGAGCGGACATGCCGCGCGCGATTGTCATTCCAGCGCAAGGGCGAGCGTGCCGGGTGTGCTTGGCCGACCCTAAACGCGCAATCGCGAGCGCGCAACCGGCGGCGGCAGCTCGGGGCTCCAGTGAAGATAACTCGCAGTAAAACTTTGGAACCGGAGGACGCCTCAACCGTTGGCAAGAAAAAGCAAGACGCAGGGTGGCCCATGCGAAAAAATCGTCATAGCTCAAAAAAAGGCTTTGCTTCGATGGATGCCGAGAAGCGGCGCGAAATCGCCCGCAAAGGCGGGCGAAGCGTTCCAAACGAGAAGCGGAGTTTTTCGCAAAATCATAAGCTTGCTTCCGAAGCCGGGCGGAAGGGGGGCCGATCTTCACATAATCCGGGGCGCCGGGAGGAGAGTGCGGATTAGGTGGGTGCTCCGACGGCGTGAACTTTGCGCGCAATCGAACGGGCTCACGTTTTTTGTGTGGCACAGGCGGCGCAATGTGCCGCGCCGGAAATTGTGACGAAGCAGCCGCTTGGCTCATCCAGCGCCTGCAGGGCTCCAGTGGCAACGCCAAAATAGGCGCCGTGGAGCGCGAGCTTGCCCTCCCGTTCACGCGCGCGGATCCAAGGAAAGCTGCGCAAATTGGCAACGCTCTGAGCAATTGAAGCCTGGGCCAGGCGTTCGACATAGTCATCGATCGGGCCCCCCGCTTCGATGCGCGCCGCGGCAGGATTGAGAAGACTTATCCAATTGCCGATAAAGTCACTCGGCGAAAGCGGCTCATAATCGGCTGCGTATTCGCCCTTTGCGAAAGTGCGCACCCCGCCGCAGCCGGCATGCCCCATGACGGCGATATGCCGGACCTGCAAGTCTATCACTGCAAATTCAAGTGCCGCCGAGGTGCCGTGCATATCCTCGTTGGGCGCGTAGGGCGGCACGAGATTGGCGATGTTGCGGACAACAAAAAGCTCGCCCGGCTCAGCGTCGAAAATGACTTCAGGCGAAACCCGCGAATCGCAGCATCCGATCAGCATGATCCGGGGCGCTTGCCCGGCCGCGGCCAAATGACGAAAGCGGCCTTGTTCGCGCGCGAACCGGCCGCCGAGAAAGGCTTCGTAGCCTTCGACCAGCCGTTCCGGCAGAAGCCGCCGGCCACGTCCGGAATCAGGGCTATTTGGGGTGGTCAAGGCGGTGAACCTTCTGCGGAAAACCAGTGCACGCCATGCCGTTCAACCCGATGGCTTTGCAGTCCATAGCACTTTAGAAGTCCGATTGACCAATAATTTAGTGACCCCTGTTTACCATGATTTGAGGCTTGGCAAAGGCGAGCCCGTGATTTGCCATGCCCATGCCGCAGCGGGTTACAGTCGATGGCTCTATTCAATTTTTGCACGGGCAGCGCCTTTGCCTTCGTTCTGGCCTCGCTATGGCTCGCCCATGCCGATTCGCCACCGATCGTCCATTATGCTCCGGTAGAAAATCTCGAGCATGTCGATGTCGCGTTGCTCGACAAGGCGGAGCGCAAGATTGACATTGCCGCCTATGTTTTGACCGACCGGCCGGTCATGTCGGCACTGATTCGCGCTGCCGGGCGCGGCGTCAAAGTTCGCGTCTATATGGGAGCCAAACAATTTGATGGCGAGCAAATAGCCTCACTCTTAGCGGAGCTCATGGCCTGTCCTGGTATCGAGGTGCGCCTGAAGCACGCGGGAGCGCCGCTCAGGCACCTTAAGAGTTACGAGATCGATGACCGTTGGCTTCGGACCGGTGCCGCGAATTTCTCGGCTTCGGGGCTCAAAAGGCAAGACAATGATCTTCTTGTCATTGAAAGCCCAGCCGCAGCCGAGGCATTCGAGCGGCGCTTCGACGCCATGTTCGCCCAAGGCGAAGCCCCTCTTCCCTCTGCGCAGGACCAATTCCCATAGGGGGCAGCCCGGTGTCTATCCAGCGGGGCTTTCTCACCGCTGCGCTTTTTCAATCTCGGGCAAGATGGTGTTCCGAATGCTTTCTTCGCTCAGCGGCCCGACGAACCGGTAGGCGATCTTGCCGTCGCCTTTAACAATAAAGGTCTCTGGAACGCCATAGACGCCGAAGTCGATTGCGGTCCGCCCGCTACGGTCGGCGCCAACCCGCGCAAAAGGATCGCCGTCGCCTGCGAGAAAGCGCGCGACATTTGCCGGATCATCCTTATAGGCAAGCCCGAACAGCCGCACGCACGCCCGCGCGAGCCCCGGATCGGCCGCGAGCCGCATCAGCACTTCATGTTCCTGGTGGCAAGGCACGCACCAGGTGGCAAAGACATTGACAAGGGTCACCTTGCCTTGCCGCAGCTCCGCATCCGAGAACCCGGGGGTGTCGCCGAGTCCTTCGACGGCAGGCAGGGTAAAGGCCGGGACGTCTTTGCCAATGAGAGCCGAAGGCAGGAGCGACGCGTCGCCGGAATAAAGTCTGACCAGAAACAGCGCGGCTAAGGCTGCAAACCCGGCCAAAGGCGCAAAAATGAGAAACGGCCGACGCGCGGGTTTGGGCTCGGCGCCCCGAGGCACCCCAGGGGCCATTTTATTCTAAGCCTTCTGCGTCTGCCGCTTGCGCGCTAGCCTCGTTGTCATTCGATTCGGCCGGCGATTGTTGGCGGCGCAGCGGTGTGGCAAACATGGAAAGCGCGCGCTTCAACCGCAGATAGTCAAGCAAGACTGCCCCGATCATTCCGCCTATGACAATGAGCGCAAGCGCATAGGCCGCAATGACAGAGCCGAAATGCGGATCATGGCTCATAGGCGGCCTCCCATGGGGATGCTTGTGCCGCTGGTCCCGGCTCTTGCGCGGCGGCCGCAAGGAGCGACAGGCGATGCAGGCGGCGGCGCAAGGTTTCATTGCGAACCGCCATCAGAAAGAGGGTTATGAATAGGGAGATGAAAGCGGCCGCCATCACAAGAAGCGGCCAAAGCATGGCAGGCGCAATTGCCGGCCCGCCGATGCGAAAGACCGAGGCCGGCTGATGCAAAGTGTTCCACCAATCGACCGAAAATTTGATGATCGGAATATTAATAGCGCCGACCAATGTGAAGATCGCGGCAGCGCGCGCGGCCCTGCCCGGATCCTCGATCGTGCGCCACAAGGCCACGAGGCCGAGATAAATCAAGAAAAGCACAAGGACGGAGGTCAGCCGCGCGTCCCACACCCACCATGTCCCCCACATGGGCTTCCCCCAGATCGAGCCGGTCCCGAGGCAAAGAAAGGTGAAGCCAGAGCCGAGAGGGGCCGCGGCCTTTTGCGCGGCATCGGCCAGCGGATGGCGCCAGACCAGCGTCCCAAGAGCGGCCGAGGTCATGATGGCGTAAATCAGCATCGCGAGCCAAGCCGCGGGAACATGCAGATACATGATTCGCACCGTCTCGCCTTGCTGATAGTCCGGCGGGGCAACAAACCATGCGAGATAAAGCCCAGCGGCGTAGAGCAGCGCCGTCACGAGCGCCGACGCGGGGATCAGAACACGGGAAAGGCGAATGAAATTTGCAGGGCTGGCATAGTTAGGCATGCCCACATCTAGGATCTGGGTTTAGCAAATGCAAACGCGTTGCTAATGGGGAGACCCGCCGGCGGGCTGAGGTAATCGCCGTCGATTTGTCGGTTCGTACCGGCTCTGATTGCATTGATCGGCGCGAGCAATGTCAGTAACCAATACCTAAGACAAAATAGGTATTATCTCAGTCGAAAGAAAACAACCCAGGCTAATGCTCAGGGCTTTACGGACCCATAAATTTAATTTTAAAAATAATGGACCAAGTAAAATTTGACCCTATTTTCTTGGCACCCTGTCAGCCGGACGGCCGTCCCCCTCACCATTTCCGGCAAGCCCTTGTGGTTTAAGCGCCAGCATATACCCGCTGCAATCGAACAGGAGAGAGAACAGTGGAAGAAACGTTAGCCCGATTTATCTATCTCGCGCTTCGAACCGCACCAGCTTCGGATACCGCGCTTCGAGGGATTGTAGCGCTGCGGAAAGTCTTGTTCGACTCATACGGCGAGAAAAGGCAGCGTGAGCTCGTCGCCGCGTGGAATGACATACCCCTGCCTTGGGCAGACGGCGATGCCGTCACTGGACCCACTCGGCGCCTTGCAGAGGAAGGGATCGGACGCTTGTGGATCGAAGCTGGGATGCCGCGCGACACCGCTCGCCGGCTAGATCATCTCTTTCATACGATGTTCGATTTGATGAAAGTAGCGCTCAAAGATGACGAGTATCTCTTTCTTGAGATCGACGAGCGGCTAGCTCACGATCCACCCGGTTTTTCGAGTGCGCGCATCATCGCCAATATGGCGCTTGCACGCGCAATGTATCAGGGCGATGCCGGCCAGATTGCGCAATCGGCGCATCGAGTTCAGGATATTTTGTTCCGCTGGAAAGCCGAGGAGCACGATTGCAGCCGCGACGACGAGATCGAGGAAGTCCGTTGGGTCATTGAAAATGCCGACAATATCGATCATTGGTCGCACATGGTCCGCGCGCGGCTTGGTGCAATTTGGGCTCGACGGGCGAACCTAACACCTCGGGAAAAACTGCAGTGAAATTCTAAATTGGCTGAGGATATCCGCGGCAAGTGGCTTGGACGGAAGTGCGGCGGGACGGCCTTCGCTGCGATCTCGGCCAAAGGGTGCAGCCTCGCGCCGGCGGACCTTCGAGGCTTCGGAGGGCCCGCGCCAACTTTCTGGCAAACAACCGGCGCGTGCGGCCGATGGCCCGACTCACCGGCGAGTTAACCACCTTGCTACTCCCCAACCGGAGAAAACCGGGCCACCGGACTTTTCCGCCGTGCCGGAACATGGTTTAACGGACGCCATCTTGTCTGGCCATAAGGTGCGGCCATTGCGGCTCGACCCGGGCCGGACGCGGGCAGAGAAGCCTTGGGCAGCGCGGTCTGGTTTAAGATAGCGGAACGACGGAATGACCAGCGTCAGCGAGATCCGGTCGGCCTTCCTCGACTTCTTCCAAAAAAACGGACACGAGGTCGTGCCCTCTTCGCCGCTCGTGCCGCAGAACGACCCGACCTTGATGTTCGCCAATGCCGGAATGGTGCAATTCAAGAATCTCTTTACCGGGCTCGAGAAGCGGCCTTACACACGCGCGGCAAGTGCGCAAAAATGCGTCCGGGCCGGCGGCAAGCACAACGATCTCGACAATGTCGGCTATACCGCGCGCCATCACACTTTTTTCGAGATGCTCGGCAATTTTTCCTTTGGCGATTATTTTAAAGCGCTTGCCATTGATCTTGCCTGGCAGTTGATCACCCGCGGGTTTGGGCTATCGCCAGACCGGCTCCTTGTCACCGTCTATCACGACGATGATGAAGCCTTTGCCTTGTGGAAAAAGATCGCAGGATTTCCGGATTCGAAAATCATCCGCATCGCGACACAAGACAATTTCTGGGCGATGGGCGAGACGGGCCCGTGCGGCCCCTGCTCGGAAATTTTCTACGACCAGGGCGATAAGCTGCAAGGCGGACCGCCGGGCAGCCCGGAAGAGGACGGCGACCGGTATCTCGAATTTTGGAACCTCGTGTTCATGCAGTTCGAGCAGGTCTCGCCGCGCGATCGCATAGCCTTGCCACGGCCGTCGATCGACACCGGCATGGGGCTCGAGCGCATTGCGGCGCTCCTTCAGGGGGTGACTTCGAATTACGACATCGATCTTTTCCGCAGCCTGATTGTCGCTGCCGCCTCGGCTGCGGACGCCGACCCCGGCGGCCCGATGAAGGCAAGCCTAAGGGTGATTGCGGACCATCTTCGCGCCTGCGCATTTCTGATCGCCGACGGCGTCTTGCCTTCGAACGAAGGCCGCGGCTATGTCCTGCGCCGGATCATGCGCCGGGCGATGCGCCATGCCCAAATGCTCGGCGCCAAGGAGCCTTTGATGTGGCGCCTGGTGCCGGTCCTTTCGCGGGAAATGGGCCAGGCATACCCGGAGCTTTTGCGCGCCGAGGCGCTCATTGTCGAAACGCTGCGCCTCGAAGAGACGCGTTTCCGCGAGACGCTCGCGCGCGGTCTTGCGATCCTTGACGAAGAGACCCGCAATCTCCCGCAAGGCGGCACTCTTCCCGGCGAGACCGCATTCAAACTCTACGATACTTACGGATTTCCGCTCGATCTCACGCAGGACGCGCTCCGCGCGCGGGGGCTTGCAGTCGATACCAGCGGATTCAATGCCGCAATGGAGCGCCAGCGCAGCGAAGCGCGCAAGGCCTGGGTTGGCTCCGGCGAATTGGCGACTGAATCCGTCTGGTTCGCGCTCCGGGAAAAGACCGGAGCAACGGATTTTTTGGGTTACGAGACGGAGCACGCAGAAGGCCTCGTCGCCGCACTCGTCAAAGACGGCACGGAAGTCCAACGGCTCAAAGCAGGTGAGCGGGGCTTGGTGATCCTCAACCAGACGCCCTTTTATGGCGAATCCGGCGGCCAAGTTGGCGACACCGGCCATATGCTCGCGCCCGGAGTCCGCTTCCGCGTCAGCGACACGCAAAAGAAACTTGGCAATCTTTATGTGCACGAAGGGGTCGTCGAGGAAGGCGAGCTTAACCCCGGCCTCGCCGTCGAGCTCATCGTGGACCACGACCGCCGCACCGCATTGCGCGCCAATCATTCGGCGACGCACCTCATGCATGAGGCGCTGCGCCAGGTGCTCGGCGAACATGTGGCGCAAAAAGGGTCGCTCGTCGCCCCAGACCGTTTGCGGTTCGACTTTGCCCATCACAAACCCGTCGGCCAAGGCGAGCTTGCGCGTGTCGAGGACATCGCTAATCGCATCGTGATTGGCAATACGCCGGTTGTGACCCGTTTGATGAGTCTCGACGAGGCCCTTCGCACGGGCGCCAGGGCGCTTTTTGGCGAAAAATATGGCGACGACGTTCGAGTCGTGTCGATGGGCTTTGAGGAAGGAAGCGAAACCGGCTTTCCCCTCGGCAGGAAACCGGCTTTTTCAACCGAACTTTGCGGCGGAACCCATGTGTCGCGCACCGGCGACATCGGTCTCGTTACGATCGTGTCGGAATGCGCGGTTGCTGCCGGCGTTCGGCGTATCGAGGCAAAGACAGCAGCAGAAGCCCGCCACTTTCTGACCGCGCGGGCGCAGAGCCTGCGCCATATCGCGTCACTCCTGAAGACGCCAGAAGAGGAGGCGGATCAAAGATTATCGGGCCTCATCGAAGACACCAAAAGACTTGAGCGCGAGCTACGCGAAGCGCGTAAAAAACTCGCCGTCGGGGGCGGAGCGCCAAATGCGCAGCCCGTGCAACAAATCGGCGGCATAAAATATTTTTCGCGCATTGTGTCCGGCATCGCAATGAAGGATCTTAAAGCGCTCGCCGACGAAGCGAAGGTCAATCTCGGCTCTGGGGTTGCCGCGATCGTTGGCGTCGGCGATGACGGGAAGGCCGGTGTCGTGGTCGGCGTTACGCAGGATTTGACAGACCGGCTCGACGCCGTCCAACTGGTTCGCCCTGCTGCCATCAAACTCGGCGGCACAGGCGGCGGAGGCCGGCGCGATATGGCGCAGGCGGGAGGCCCGCATAGCGCCAAAGCAGACGCCGCGCTTGCAGCAATCGGCGACCTACTACGAGAGTTCGCAACGCGCCGCGACGAGGAGGTCCGGTGCGGGAAATTGTAACGGCGCGTGTCTGCCAAAACACAAAAGGCGGGATTCGATGTTCAAGAAAATTTTGATCCCGATCGACCTGAGCGAATTGGAAATCGCCAAACCGGCCCTCAACGCCGCGGTTGAGCTCGCTCTTCAATCGCAGGGCGCGATGCGGCTCGTCACGGTCGAAACTTTGCTGCCCGCGAGTTTCATGGAATATGTGCCGCCCGAATTCGACAAATCCCAAGAAGAGCGCGCAAGCCGGGCGCTTGCAGAAATCGGCGCCAGCCTATCCGCGCCAAAGGAGCGCATCTCGCATAAGGTCCGGTTTGGAGGGATTTATGTCGAGATTCTTGCCGAGGCAGACGAATGGGGCGCTGACCTCGTTGTGATAGGTTCGCACAGGCCTTCCATGGCGACTTACCTCATCGGGTCCAACGCCAAGACGATCGTCCGGCATGCGAAATGCTCGGTGCTGGTCATAAGAAGCGCAAGCTAGATCATTGCGCATAGTTTTTTTGCCGATGATGGCAACCCCAAAGGCTTGACACCGTTTCATTAGCATCAGCCATCAATGCGGCTGGTATAACCCGAACGGCGGAGGAAACCATGGGCCAAGACAATCAGCAGGCGACGGCTGCCGATGCGGCGGCGAGCGCGATCGAAGGCGCAATGAACTCGATAAATGCTGCATCGCAACAGATGCAAGCCCTGGCAGGGGAATGCTTTGAAATGTCGAAACAGTCCTTCGAGCGTGCATCGCAAGCCCTGGAAAAACTTCGCAAGGCGCGCGGCATGGAAGAAATCATGGCAATTCAGGCAAATTATGTGAAGGAAGCATTTGACAGTGCCGCGCAGCACGCGCGCAAATTTGGCGAGCTCATGGCGGTCTTCCCAAACGAGTTCACCAAAACATATCAAGATGCGTGGCTCAAAGCCGTTGATACCGCCGTGCAAACGATGCACAAGGCAGGCCAGCCGGCGGCCAACGGCGGCAGCAGCGCCAGGGACAACCGCTGAAAATCAGCGCTTAGGCGCTTCGCCTCGCGGCCGCCCCTGTTGCAAGCTGGACAGGTGCTGCTGCGCTGTTTCTTACTCGCAGAGCGGAAAGCCAGGCGCCAGGAGATGGGCAACCGGTCCAGCACGAGTTGGGGCGAGTGTCTTGCGCTGCAAGGAATCCGGTATCATTGTTTTTGTTGGCCCGGCCGTAGCCTCGGTTAAGCGGGCGCTAACCCAGGAACGGCGGGAGATAATGCTCGAACGTGATTTGTCACGGACCACAGCGCGGCGAGCCCCTCGGCCTCTTGGTTAATCGCAACGGTTACTCTGCGCCATGCTGCGGCTCCTCCTCCTTCGCCACGCCGAAACCACTGTACGGACACTGGGCCGCGACTCGGACCGGCCGTTGACGGCGCGGGGCCAAGCCGATGCGAAACGTGTCGGCATTTATTTGCGGACATCGAGTCTCCTTCCCAATCGTGTCATCTCCTCGCCCGCGCTGCGGGCGCGCGACACACTCGATGCGATTCTTCGCGAGCTGCCGCACGAGCCGCCGTCCCACGAGGTTTACGACGCTCTCTATTATGCCGACTCCGAAACGCTGCTGGATATACTTTCCCAAACGTCCGCCTCGGTGAAAACCTTGCTAGTCATCGGGCATAATCCAGGCGTTGGCGAATTCGCCCGTTTTCTGTTACGGCCCGAAAATGCGCTCCCCACGCATTTCTCCGCGCCTTGCCTGGCGGTGATTGATCTCCTTTGCGGCGACTGGAGCGAGGCAGGCGCCAGTTGCGGCAGGCTCGACCGGTTTAAAGATTTCTCCAGCTTGCAGCCCGACGACTCGGCTCTGCGCAGCTGAGGCACAGATTGGCCAGGGAGCACGGCTGATCCCCGCCTCGTGATTGCCACGTTTGCGCCTTGCGCGCGCACCCGACTGCCCTTGGCCCTGACCGCGGTCAAACCGGCGTTCCACAATCGAAGAGTTGACCGGTTCCAGCGATGAGGACATGGTCTAAGGCCACACGGTCAGGCTCGCCGGAATTTACTCTTGCCCCTCGTTTCCGACCTTATATTTGAAGCCCGCGCGGCGGTGAAAAATCTTGTTGAGCTGTCAAGAGGCCCGCATATCCGCCTTGGCGTCACAGGGCTGTCGCGGTCGGGCAAGACCATCTTCATAACCGCTCTCACCGAACATCTGACCAAAGCGGCAAGCCCCGCTCTAAGTGGCTACAAGAATATGCTGCCGGTCTTCCGCGCGCAGGCCGAAGGACGGCTCATCGGCGGCACGCTTGAACCGCAGCCCGACGACGCGGTGCCGCGCTTCGCCTACGAGGACCATATTGCCGCCCTAACCGGACCCAGAGGTTCTCCTGGTTCGCGTCATTGGCCGGAATCGACGCGGCGGATCTCGGAGTTGCGGCTGCGGCTCTATTTCAACCGGCCTGCCGGCATGGAGCCGCCGCGTCAATCGCTCACCATCGATATCGTGGATTACCCCGGCGAATGGCTGCTTGATCTTCCTCTCCTCACGAAATCCTATGCGCAATGGTCGCGCGACACCTTTCTTGCCTCGGCAAACGCTGCGAGGGCGCCACTTGCAGAGCAGTGGCGAAGGGTTGCGGCCAATACCAATCCGCGCGCCACTGCGAGCGAAGAACAAGCGCGCCGGGATGCCGAACTGTTTACCGCTTATCTCCGCGCCTGCCGTGCGGGCGACTACCATTTTTCCACCTTGCCGCCCGGCCGTTTTCTGATGCCGGGCGATCTCGAGGGCTCACCCGCGCTCACCTTCGCGCCGCTCCCCGTCGAAGAGGGTGAAATCTGCCCGCCCGAGTCCTTTGCGGCCATGATGGAGCGGCGCTATGAGGCGTATAAGACTTATGTCGTAAGGCCTTTTTTCCGCGACCACTTTTCAAGGCTCGACCGCCAGATCGTCCTAATCGACATGCTTGCCGCTCTGAATGCGGGCCCAGCCGCGATGCGTGACCTCGAATCCGCGCTGACTGACGTACTCGCCGCCTTCCGGACCGGCCGGGGTAATATTCTGACAACCTTATTCCGGCCGAAGATCGACAAGATTCTCTTTGCCGCGACAAAAGCCGATCATTTGCACCACACGAGCCACGACCGGCTCGAAGCCATCTTGCGCCATCTCACCAAGAGAGCAATCGCACGCGCCGAGAAAGTCGGCGCCGATGTGGATGTGATCGCGCTCGCCGCCGTCCGCGCAACACGCGAGGCTAAGGTTGGCGGCGCGACAGAGCCAGCTCTTGAAGCCGTCGTAGGCACGCCGCTTGACGGTGAGCGCATTGGCGGCGAAATTTTCGATGGCGTTTCGGAGGCGGCAATCTATCCCGGCGAACTCCCAAGCGATCCGGAATCGGTGTTTCGCGAAACGCCGCGCCTAAAGCCCGATGAGATCGACTACCGGTTCGTCCGCTTTCTCCCTCCGGCCCCTGTTCGAGCGGGCGATGGCACCCTGCTGCCGCCGCCCCATATTAGGCTTGACCGGGCGCTGCAATATCTTTTCGGCGACCGGCTCGTCTAATGGCCTCGACACGGGCGAGCTTTGATGCTTGTTCGATTGCGCGTCCGATACGAATCGCGCGCGAGCCGCTGGCGAAGGAGTAATGAGGTCTAGCGTGGCAATTGAGCCAAAACCGCGCCCCCGCGCCTTCCGTATCGGTGGAAGCGCGAGTGCGCGCGCTGACGCCCCGCACAACCCGCCGGTAATCGAAAGCGCGGTCGACCATTACGAGGCCGAGGCCATGGCTTTCATTGCCGCCCGCGATCTTGGTCCCGTCCCGGTCAAAGCGGCGAAGAGAAAGCCTTTTGCCCTGAGCTCGCTCTTTTCCTGGTCCGGACTCTTTTGGTCTTCGGCCGGCGGTCTCGTCTCGCTTGCCTTTGGACTTTGGCTCGCGCGGCTGATCGAAGATCTCTTCTCCTGGTACCCGATTTTCGGTTTGATCGGTCTTGTGCTTGCGGGCCTCGCCGGAACCGCGCTCTTCGTTCTTGGCATCCGCGAAGCCGGTGGCGTCTTGCGCCAGCGTCACATCTCGGATCTGCATGCGGGGCTTGGCCGTGCGCGCGAGACGAATGATCTTGACGAGGCGCGGCGGCTTACCCGCCAGCTCTCCGAGCTTTACGCCGCAAAGCCCGAGGCGGCGCATGCGCGCAATCAATTGCGCGAGCTTTCCTATGGTATCGCCGATGGCCACGCGCTTATCGACATCGCCGAGCGCACGCTCGTCGCGCCGCTCGACGCCGAAGTGCGGCGAGAAATCGCACGCGCGGCAAAACGGGTCTCCATGGTCACGGCGCTGGCGCCGCGCGCGATCATCGATGTCATTTTTGTCGCGGCGCAGGCGGTGAGGTTGGTCCGGCTTGTTGCCGTCATCTATGGCGGCCGTCCGGGGTTTTGGGGCCTATTGAAGCTCATAAGGTCGATCGCCTCCCATATTGCGGTAACAGGCGGCATGGCCGCGGGCGACAGCCTTATTCAGCAATTTCTCGGCCACGGGATTGCGGCGAAACTGTCGGTGCGCCTCGGCGAAGGGGTATTGAATGGGATGTTGACGGCGCGCGTCGGGCTTTCTGCCATGGCGGTCTGCCGGCCTATGCCCTTCATGGGCGGGAAGGCGCCGAAGGTCGCCGATGTCGCGCCGTTTTTGTTCAAGAGCGACAAGAAGGAGTGAGCGTGCAGACCGCGCGTGTTTGAAGGATCATTGTTTAGAACTGTACCCCAGGGCCTTCATCAGCCCAGCTCAATTCTTCGATGCCCAGCCGAGCACTGCGGCAAGCTTCGAGGGGGGAAGCGATCCGCGCAAAACCTGCAACGAATCTGGATTTGCACCGCAAACTCAGCAAAAAAATGGCGCGTGGAAATGCGGCGGCGGATGTTCGTCGAAGTGCAATTGGATCTTGACCCCTCCACAATTGCCGCAGCGCCTCATATCTCAAGCATCAGCCGCGCGGGATCTTCCAGCGCTTCCTTGACGAGCACCAAAAAGGTCACCGCCTCCTTGCCGTCGACGATCCGGTGATCGTAGGTGAGCGCGAGATACATCATCGGCCGGATTTCGACCTTGCCGTTGATCGCGACCGGCCGCTCCTCGATCTTGTGCATGCCCAGGATGCCCGATTGCGGCGGATTTAATATCGGCGTCGACATCAAAGACCCGTAGACGCCGCCGTTGGTGATGGTGAAGGTGCCGCCCTGCATCTCTTCGATCGTGAGCTCCCCCGCCCGGGCACGCTTGCCAACTCCGGCGATGGCCTTTTCGATTTCTCCAACGCTCAGGCGGTCACAATCGCGAACGACCGGGACGACGAGGCCCTTGTCGGTGCCGACGGCAACGCCGAGGTGGTAGTAATTCTTGTAGATCAAGTCGGCGCCGTCGATCTCCGCGTTGACCGCGGGCACGGCTTTCAGCGCGCCGACACAGGCCTTGACGAAAAATCCCATCAGCCCGAGCTTTACGCCGTGCTTTCGCTCGAAGACGTCTTTGTAGCGGGCGCGAAGGCTCATGACCGCGCTCATGTCGGCTTCGTTGAAGGTCGTCAGCATGGCCGCGGTGTTTTGCGCGTCTTTGAGCCGCCGCGCGATTGTCTGGCGCAGCCTCGTCAGCGGAACCCGTTCTTCCCTGGCTTCGCCGGAAGAGAGGGCCAAAGATGGCTGCGCGGCCGGTGCGGGCTCCGGCGCAGGGGCCTGAGGCGCGGCGTGAGATTTGGCGACAAAATCGAGGACATCGCTCTTGAGCACCTGGCCACGCTTGCCCGACCCTGCAATCGTCGCCGGATCAAGCCCGTGGTCGGCAGCGATTTTGCCGGCTGAGGGCGAGGGGGGCATGCGCAACGAGGCTCGGGCTTCCGCCGATACAGGTTGCGAGGCGGGCCGGTCAACAGCCTGCTCGCCCACGGCCGCGGGGGCGCTTTGAACGGGCTCGGCCGCAGTCTTGGGAGGCGCGGCGGCTGTACCTTCCCCAATCCGGCCGAGCACGGCGCCGACCTTGACCGTATCGCCTTCTTTCACGGCGATTTCGGCCAAAATCCCGGAGGCTGGCGCATTGACCTCAAGCGTTACCTTGTCGGTCTCAAGCTCGACAATCGGTTGATCCGCTTTGACTGCCTCTCCGGCTGCCTTGAACCAGCGCCCGACGGTTGCTTCGTTGACCGATTCCCCCAAGGCCGGCACGCGAATTTCAATTGGCATCTAACCCATCCTTCGCCGGGAGGCATCTATCGAGAGAACCCATCGCTTTAGGAAGCGAAAACCTCGCCCATAAAAGCCTTGAGTTCCGCCAAATGCTTCGACATCAGCCCTGTCGCGGGTGAAGCCGCGGCGGGCCTTCCAGCATAGGCTGGCCGCTTGGATTTGCAGCCCGCTTGTTGCAGCACCCAATCGAGATAGGGACCGACAAAATGCCAGGCGCCCATATTTTTTGGCTCCTCCTGGCACCATAGGACTTCGGCCTGCTTGAATCGCGACAATATCGCCACAAGGGCCTTTAGAGGGAATGGATAGAGCTGTTCGACACGCAGAAGATAGATATCATTTGCACCGAGCCTCTCCCGCTCCTCGTAAAGGTCGTAATAAACTTTGCCAGAACACAAAACGACGCGCCGGATCTTGGCATCTTCCGAGAGGTTGCCTGGCCCGCCGCCTGCCGTCTCTGCATCGTCGAGCAAAAGCCGATGAAATGATTTGCCAATCACCAGGTCGTCGAGCTTCGATACCGCGCGCTTGTGGCGCAACAGCGATTTTGGCGTCATGAGGATCAGCGGCTTTCGGATATCGCGCAGCAATTGCCGCCGCAAAATATGGAAGTAATTTGCGGGTGTCGTACAGTTGGCAACCTGCATATTGTCTTCCGCGCAAAGCTGCAGATAGCGCTCGAGCCGGGCCGAGGAATGTTCCGGCCCCTGGCCTTCGAAGCCGTGCGGCAACAGGCAAACAAGCCCCGACATGCGCAGCCATTTGCGCTCGCCTGAGGAAATGAACTGGTCGAAAATGACTTGCGCGCCATTGGCAAAATCGCCGAACTGCGCTTCCCACAAAACGAGCGCATTGGGCTCGGCGAGCGAATAGCCATATTCAAAGCCAAGCACGGCTTCTTCCGAGAGCATCGAGTCGATGACTTCAAATCGCGCCTGCTCGTCGCGGATATAATTTAACGGAATGTAGCGAGCTTCTGTCTCCTGGTCGATCAGGACGGAATGACGCTGCGAAAAAGTCCCGCGCGCACTGTCCTGGCCGGACAGGCGCACAGGGTAGCCTTCGTCGACAAGCGAGCCGAAGGCAAGCGCTTCGGCGAGCGCCCAGTCGATGCCTTCTCCGGTCTCGATCACCTTGCGGCGGTTCTCGAGCAGACGCCTGATGGTGCGGTGAAGGTTGAAGCCATCCGGAACCGACGTCAGGCGCAAACCGATTTGCATAAGGCGCGCGCGATCCACGCCCGTGCGGCCACGCCGCTCCTCCTCGACTCCGGCGGACGCAGGCCTCAGACCCGCCCATCGTCCGTCGAGCCAGTCCGCCTTGTTGGGCTTGTAGGACTGACTCGCCTCGAACGCCGTTTCGAGGTGATGGCGCCAATTCGCTTGCAGCCTATCGACCTCTCCTTCGGTAATGATTCCCTCGGCGACCAGCTTCTTGGTGTAGATTTGAAGAGTCGTTTCGTGAGAATGGATTTTCGTATACATCACCGGCTGGGTGAACGCCGGCTCATCGCTTTCATTATGGCCAAACCGCCGGTAGCAGAACATGTCGATGACCACCGGTTTGTGGAATCTTTGCCGGAACTCCGTCGCGACCTTCGCGGCATAGACCACCGCCTCTGGATCGTCGCCATTCACGTGAATGATCGGCGCCTCGATCAATTTGGCCTGATCCGACGGATAGGGTGACGACCGGGAATAGCGTGGCGCAGTGGTAAAACCGATCTGATTGTTGATGATGAAATGGATCGAGCCGCCGGTCTTATATCCCTTGAGCCCAGAGAGGCCAAAGCATTCGGCGATGACACCTTGGCCTGTGAACGCAGCATCACCATGAATGAGGAGAGGCAGCACTTTTGTGCGCTCCACGACATCGTGCAGCTGGTCCTGCTTGGCGCGCACCTTGCCGAGAACGACCGGATCGACGATCTCAAGGTGGGATGGGTTCGCGGTTAAGGAGAGATGAACCCGGTTGCCGTCGAAGTCGCGGTCCGCGGAAGCGCCGAGATGATATTTGACGTCGCCCGAGCCTTCGACGTCGTCTGGAGTGAAGGAGCCGCCCTTGAACTCGTTGAAAATGGCCTGATGCGGCTTGCCCATGACATGAGAGAGAACATTCAGGCGCCCGCGGTGGGCCATGCCCAGCACGATTTCTTGCACGCCCAACGCGCCTCCGCGCTTGATGATCTGTTCCAGCGCCGGAATCATTGCCTCTGCGCCGTCAAGCCCGAAACGCTTGGTGCCTGTATATTTAATATTGAGAAATTGCTCGAACCCTTCGGCCTCGGCAAGCTTATTGAGAATCGCCCGCTTGCCCTCCTGCGTGAAGATAATCTCCTTTCCCGGCCCTTCGATCCGCTGCTGCAGCCAGCTTTTCTCGGCCGGATCGGAGATGTGCATGAATTCGAAGCCGATGGTGCCGCAATAGGTCCGCCGCAGGATCTTCAGCATCTCGGGAATAGTCGCGAACTCGAGCCCCAGCACGCCGTCGAGAAAGATTTTACGGTCATGGTCCGCTTCGCTGAAGCCATAAGCGGCCGGATGAAGCTCCTCGTGATCTTTTGGCGGCTCGATGCCAAGCGGATCGAGATTGGCGTGGTAATGCCCGCGCATGCGATAGGCGCGGATCATCATCAAGGCGCGTACCGAATCGCGGGTTGCACGCAACAGCTCCGCGGAAGAATATAAGCCGCCTTCTTTTGCCTTGGCTTGCTTTGCACCGATTGCGGTTCGGGTCTCTCGCCAATTTCCGTCAAGCGCCGAAACGAGCTCGTCCGCATCGCCATCCGGACGAGTGCGCTGACGCCAGCGCGGGCGTTGCCCGGGCGCTGCGAGGGCTTCGCTTCCGTCACGTAATTGTGAGAAAAACTCCCGCCACGACTGATCGAGCGAGGCGGGATCGCGCGCATAACTTTTTTCGAGTGCTTCGAGATAGGCCGCATTGACGCCGTCGAGAAACGACGTCCGGGCAAACCCAAGATTCGGAGCCGAGCGCCCGCCAGGCCCGCCGCCCGCACCATTTGCGTTATCGACCGTATCTTGGCGCGCCATTCCTGTCTCCTGCTTAAAATTTTTTGCCGCGGCCTGCCTTGCCTCGGCAGTCCCGGCGCAGCTGGGAAATGCTGAGACGTTACGCGAATCGAGCCGAGTTCCCTGTTCTACTGAAAACGCTGATCATTTAATTTCGTGCAACCAAACTTTTCCTGAGCGGCGGCAATCCATCACCAAAATCCGCCTCCGCGCAGCCAATCGTCACCTCCTGCCTGCAAGGCAAGTTGCTGGGCCCCTCATAGATTGGTTCGCCGGGACCTTTTCTCAAGTTCTGGCTTATCCGCGCAACAACTCCGCCAGCGTCTGCCCCAGCCTCGCAGGCGAAGGCGACACTCGAATTCCCGCCGCCTCCATGGCGGCAATTTTGTTCTCGGCGCCTCCCTTGCCGCCCGCAATGATTGCGCCCGCATGGCCCATGCGCCGGCCAGGGGGCGCCGTGCGGCCTGCGATAAAACCAACGGCCGGCTTTTTGCGGCCCCGCTTGGCT
Source organism: Methylocella sp. (assembly GCA_051986155.1). Taxonomy (GTDB): domain Bacteria; phylum Pseudomonadota; class Alphaproteobacteria; order Rhizobiales; family Beijerinckiaceae; genus Methylocapsa. The sequence continues at coordinate 11,154 of JBPYDY010000313.1, read as the reverse complement.
TCGTCGGCCAGGAACTGTGCCGCGTCCTCCTCGGCCGAGCCGCCAATTTCACCGATAATGACGATGGATTTCGTAAATTCGTCGGCCAGAAACAATTCGAGGATCTCGATAAATTCGGCACCCTTGATCGGATCGCCGCCGATGCCAACAGCGGTCGTCTGGCCCAGCCCTTCGACGGTGGTCTGAAATACAGCCTCATAGGTCAAAGTGCCCGAGCGGGAAACGATCCCAACCGAACCCCGCTTGAATATATTGCCTGGCATGATGCCGATCTTGCATTCGCCCGCGGTCATGACGCCGGGGCAGTTCGGACCGATGAGACGTGATTGCGTTCCGCAAAGTGCCCGCTTGACCTTGATCATATCGGCGACCGGAATGCCTTCGGTAATGCAGACAATGAGCGGCATTCCGGCGTCGACCGCTTCGCAGATCGCATCTGCGGCACCAGTCGGCGGAACATAGATCACGCTTGCGCCGGCACCCGTGGCGCTGCGCGCCTCGGCGACAGTATCGAAGACGGGCAGGCCAATATGTGTCGTTCCTCCCTTACCGGGCGAAACGCCGCCAACCATCTTCGTGCCATAAGCTATCGACTGTTCGGAATGGAACGTACCATTCTTGCCCGTAATTCCCTGGCAAATGACTTTTGTATCCTTGTTGGCGAGTATCGGCATGATTCAGGTCCTTCCGGCCGCCGCAATGATTTTTTGCGCGGCGTCGTCGAGGTCATCGGCTGGAATGACGTTGAGACCTGCTTTGGCAATGATTTTTTTGGCTAAATCGGCATTCGTGCCCTCGAGCCGGACAACCAGCGGCACGGCGAGGCTTGTCTCCTTGACGGCAGCAATGACACCCTCGGCAACCACATCACACCGCATGATACCGCCGAAAATATTGACAAGAATGCCCTTCACCCGCTTATCGGCCATGATGATCTTAAGGGCATGCGCGACCTTGTCCTTTGTGGCACTGCCGCCGATGTCGAGGAAGTTGGCAGGCTCGGCGCCGTAAAATTTGATGAGGTCCATCGTCGCCATCGCGAGGCCGGCGCCATTGACCATGCAACCGATGGTTCCAGAGAGCGCGATGTAATTGAGGTCGTGTTGCGACGCTTCGACCTCCTTCGCGTCTTCTTCGCCTTCGTCGCGCAGAGCCGCAATCTCGGGATGACGGAATAGGGCGTTATCGTCAAACGAGATCTTCGCGTCGAGGCAAATAAGCTTGCTCTCGGCCGAGACGATAAGCGGATTGATTTCGAGCAGCGCCATATCTTTGGCGATGAACGCCTTGTAGAGTCGCGCCGTGAGATCCTCTGCCTGTATTGCAAGGCTGCCTCTGAGGCCGAAGGCATTCGCAATCGCCCGGCCGTGATGGGGCATGATCCCGGTCGCCGGATCGATGGACAAGCTTACGATCCGGCCGGGCGTGTTGCGCGCCACTTCCTCGATGTCCATGCCGCCCGCGGTTGAGGCAATAAATGAGATGCGGCTTGCCACGCGGTCGACAAGGACGGACAGATAGAATTCGTTAACGATGCTCGTTCCTTCTTCGAGATAGATCCGGCTGACTTTTTTACCAACATGTCCGGTTTGCGCGGTAACAAGGGTGCGGCCCAGCATTTGGCCGGCAAAGCTCTCCACCACGCTTAATGATTTGGCGAGTCTTACACCGCCTCCAGTTCCGGCCTCCGGTTCCTTGAACTTGCCCTTGCCGCGCCCGCCCGCATGAATTTGCGCCTTTACAACCCAGATCGGGCCGTCAAGCTCCGCCGCCGCTGCCGCTGCGAGACTCGGGTCCGCAACCGCAATCCCGCGGGGAACGGCGACCCCAAATTCCCCGAGGACGGCCTTCGCCTGATATTCGTGGACATTCATCTGAAAATCACGTTCTCCGCGCTTTCCGAAGCACTTTCTGGGCCAACTCGGGCGGCATGCGCGGCTGGGGCGGGGCCAATCGAGCCCGCGAAAAACTTGCTTCAAAAACCGTCAAAAATTTATGCAATTCAACTGGGTATCGGCTTTTTACCGCTTGCTGCCATAATCATCGGGCGAGCGCGGGGTTAAGAGCTCTGCAGGCTTCGACCAAATCCAGCACCGAGCCGACAGATTTTTGAAACATCTGGCTTTCCGATGAATCGAGGGATACCTCGATAATTTTTTCCACGCCATTGGCGCCGATGATCACCGGAACACCGACGTAGAGATCCTTGATTCCATATTCCCCATTGAGCTTAGCGGCGCAAGCGAACACCCGGCGCTTGTCCTTAAGATAAGAGTCGGCCATTGCGATCGCTGAGGTTGCGGGCGCATAAAATGCCGATCCGGTCTTGAGCAGCGCGACGATTTCGCCCCCGCCCATGCGGGTGCGGGAAACGATCGCATCGAGCCGTTCCTGCGTCGTCCACCCCATCTTGACGATATCCGGCAGCGGTATTCCCGCCACGGTGGAATAACGTAACGATGGCACCATGTCGTCGCCATGGCCGCCGAGCACGAAGGCGGTCACATCCTCGACCGAGACCTTTAGCTCTTCCGAAAGGAAATAACGGAACCTTGCTGAATCGAGAACGCCGGCCATGCCGACGACCTTATGGGCCGGAAGCTTGGAGGCCTTTTGCAGCGCCCATACCATGGCGTCGAGAGGGTTGGTGATGCAAACGACGAAGGCGTCCGGCGCGTATTTCTTGATGCCGCCCGCGACCGATTCCATGACCTTGAGGTTGATGCCGAGGAGGTCGTCACGGCTCATTCCGGGCTTTCGCGGAATGCCGGCCGTCACGATGACAACATCGGCTCCGGCTATGGATTCATAACTATTGCTCCCCGCAAGAGCCACGTCGCAGCCTTCGATCGGTCCGGATTCGGCAAGGTCGAGCGCCTTGCCCTGCGGGGTTCCTTCGGCAATATCAAAGAGCACGATGTCGCCAAGCTCATTGAGCGCCGCAAGGTGAGCCAAAGTTCCCCCGATCTGACCGGCCCCGATCAATGCGATTTTGTTGCGCGCCATGAGCTAATTGTCCTCTTTCACCCCCGTGCGGCCAGACACTCGGGCATCGTTGAACTGTTCCGGTTCCGGTAGACGTTACCATTGCGGCGGTGAAATGCGCAACTCGAGTCTTGACCGCTCGCCGCAAGCCTCGGCGGGCCCGGTTTGAGCCTGTAGCTACGGCGCCACGGCTCGCGCAAGCCTTCTGTCTTATTGTTGCCTTAATGGAGAGCCAGCGCCGCGATCCGCCGGTCTGCGCGGGGCGCTTTTGCGCGGAGACGCCGCATGTCAGTTCCGCTGCAGCTGTGGTTAGGCAGGACCGGGACAGATGCCTGCCTTTTTGTTTTCGCAATGGCCAAATACGATCACGGTCGAGCTTGATGAAGTGTTTCGATCCCGCTTAAACTGAGGGTCAACCGATTGGATAGGAGAGAGCGCAATGTTTTGTAAGGGTGGGCACTATGCCGCCGCTGCCATTTGCATTGTCCTTGCTGGAATTGCCATTGAAGCCTCGGCTGCGCCGCTCTTCGTGCAGAGCCTGCCGGACGGCGAATCGCTCAAGCCCACTCCGGTCGTCATTTTCGGTAAAAACAGCCGCCGCAGCATCGAAGACTTCGCGGCGGAACAGAAGCTTGATCCTGCAGAGCTTCGCACCCGTTTCGCCGGATCCGGCCTGATCGAATGCGGCGACGCCCATGGGGCAGGCCAGCTCACGCTCTCGAACAACCTTGTGACGACAGCGGCGCATGTGTTCTTCAACGAGAAAGGTGTCCGGCGCGCAAAAACCTGCTTCTTCTCGATAGAGAGGCACGGAAAAGAGACCAAAGTGCCAATCGACCTCGGCTCGATTGTCGCCGGCAGCACCAATCCCTATGCGATCGCCGCGGTTCATGATTGGGCCGTCGCGCGCCTCATTCATCCCGTCGAAGGGGTCACTCCTTATGCGCTCGCAGAAGGGGCTGCCAGGAACACGCCCGTCGAGTTTGTCGCGCGCGGACACATCGACTGGGGCGAGGGACGCAAGTTGTCGATGGAAAAATGCCGCCTGCATGATCAATTGGAGACGGGCGAGGAAGGAACCCGGGAATTTTCCTTCGATTGCGAGACCGGGGACGGAGCGTCCGGCGGCGCTGTTGTCATGCGATCGGATAAGCCAGCGATAGGGGCAATACTCGTTGGCTGGCGTAGCAACAAGCCCTTTAGCGCGGCGCCATTTTCGCGGTCTCATTATAATTTCGCGGTGACCATCGAGGGAGCCTTTAGGAAGGCGGTCGTCTCCGCGGCGACCAAGGTTACCGCCGCAAAATAGCTTTGTGGAGAACGGTTCCGGACCTCCGCAGATGGCGCGAGAAACGGGCGCCAAGCTCTGAGGTTGTTTGCGGCAGCCCGGGGTTATCACGGGGTCGCTGCGGCAGAAAAGCCGAACCTAGCGCCGCGGCTGCGGCATCAAACGCTGGTGAATTCCAGTTGGTAAGGACTGACGCCGCAGCCCCGCGGCGGCACTTGATACCCCGCTTGAGAATTGCTGCATGGAAGCAACACGCCGCAGACGTAAAAGTCTGGATTTGATCCATCGGACAATGTCAGATTTTGCCATTCATCGCACGGCGGACACGATCGGCAAGCGGCTCGCCAAACTCGCCGCCAAGACATGAATGGCAAGCTCGCGATTTCATCCAGCAACGTCTGTTAAGTCAAATCCAGACGTTTACACACTAAACGCCTTCACCATCGCATCAGGGCGCTGCCCCAAGTCATGCCCGCGCCGATTGCCATCATGGCGATCAGATCACCGGGTTTAAGGCGGCCGGCGCGGTTTGCCTCGTCGAGAGAGATCGGCAAGGATGCGCTCGAGGTGTTGCCGTAGCGATCGAGATTCATCCAGCATTTCGAAAGCGGCATGCCGAGCCTCTCCAAGACCTTTTCGACGATTCGAGCATTCGCCTGATGGGGCACGATATGGTCGACGTCGGCGACCTTCAGCCCGTTGGCGTCGAGCGCTTCGAGGACCGCCTCCGGCAGCACGCGGACGGCAAATTTGTACGTCTCGCGGCCGTTCATTGCGATCTTGTGCATCTTGCGGGCAAGCATTTCCTCGCTAGGCGGAAATTGGCTGCCGCCGCCTGGTATCGACAATATTCCGGCGGCCCGCCCGTCGGAATGAAGATGAGTCGATAAAAGCCCGCGCCCGGGATCATTGGCGGACCCAACGATCATTGCCCCTGCCGCATCGCCAAAAAGCACGCAAGTGTTACGATCGCTCCAATCGACAAGACGGCTCAAAAGTTCGGCACCGATGACGAGCACCCGCCGCGCCCGGCCGGTTCGAATGAATTGGTCGGCGATGGCTAGGGCATAAAGCGAGCCCGCGCATGCGGCCGAAACATCGAAAGCAAAAGCGCGTGCCGCGCCGAGCTTGGCCTGAATGAAGACCGCGCAAGACGGCAACGGCATGTCGGCCGAAATTGTCCCGGCGATGATCATGTCGAGATCTGCCGCTTTCGTGCCAGCCATCGCCATCGCATGCCGCGCCGCCACAACGGCCATATCCGAGGTGGTTTCCCCTTCCGCAGCGATTCGTCGTTCGTTGATTCCCGTGCGCTCGCGGATCCAGGCATCGGTCGTATCGACCATTTGCTCGAGATCTCGATTGCTCAGAATCTGCTTTGGAGCGTAGGAGCCAGTTCCGAGAATGTGCGATTGTATCAACAGCCTGACCCTATTTGCCGCCTCGGCGGAGCCGTAAATCGGGTTCCGCGCTGCCGGACCAATTCGATAAGCCCAAACTGCGCATTTCGCCAGCGGGTAGAAACCGGCAGCTCGGGGGAACCCCCGAGGCAGCCATCGAAATCTGTTAATATTTAGAAATATGCCCTCAGGCTGCCCGGGCTCGCGGCCAGGTGGCGTCACGATCCTCTCAGCCGAGATCTCGGCCCCGGCGAGGGAACGGATTATCACGTTGCAGCACAATTAAGAGCGCAGCGCGCTTGACCGGACGGGGAAGCAAAAGCTAGATTGCCCAATCTTTAGGGAGCGAATCGTAACAAGGGGCTCGGATGCGCATGTTTTTCGGGATCATTCTGGGGATCGTGCTAACAATCGGCGCGGCATATATCTACGATTCGGTACGGAAACCGAGCGGAGGAGACGGCACTTACGACCGTCCGATAGTCAACTGGGACGTGCTAGGCCGCACGGTATCGTCCACCGTTCAAGACGGTTGGGCGCGATTGACCGGCAAGTCCAAGGACAGCAATTAAGCAGACGGTCTTCGCCTCGATCCGCTGGCCTTCATGCCGGTCTGCTAATCTTCTGACAGTTAAACGAAGCCGCGGAGGTTTCAGCCTGACCGCGGAACGGTGCTGCCTTTGTCTTTTTGCCGGGCAGGCGTCCCGCTTGCGTTGTATTTCGCACAAATTTTGCCCGCGCTTCGCGTTCATGGTGTCGCAAACCTGGCCTCGCCGCCCTCAGTCGATTTTTTCATTCGGATAGACGCCCCAAAGATCGGTTTGCTGGATAAAGCCATCGAACCCATAACCGGCGACGCGGCACCATGCACCGTCGCAGCTTTTCACCGATGCGATGACATTCGGCTGCAATTTGGCTGCGGGCGCTGCAGCGAGGCTCGGTTTACGATAAAGGATTGCGTCCGATCCCTTCTTCCAAGGTGCAACCAAAGCCGTGCGTCTTCCCGAAAGTAATGAATGAAGCACCCAGCCTTCGGTTCCTTCCGAATCGCGAACCTTACGCCAAATTTCGAATTCAGCAGTAATCTCAACAGGAAGCCCGGCGCGCTGAAAGATCCAGATCGTCCGGTGGTCTTTTGATGGTCCTTCCCGCAGATTTACCCGGTCGGATTTCAAGCTCACGTAACGGGGGAGGGGCAGCCCGCTCACGGAGCTATTTGGATCCGCAAGCGCACCGCCGATCGTGCCGAGCACGGCCACGGCAAGACTCGCGCCGAGCCAAATTTTTTTGCGGTAATGCGGCATTTGGCGCGATCGCGGCACGATTCTTCTCCTGACCAGTCGGTTTAGTTGTGGCGCAATGTGGCGAAACGATTAAGGCAGGTCAATGCGCCGCGGCCAAGGTTCAAGCTTGCGCTCACAAATCGGCCCCCCGCCACGAATACGGCGGTCGACGAATGTTGTATTATGGGGGATGGCAGCGCCAAGGGGCTGGTGTGGATGCTTGGCTTTGAGTAGCCTCATGTTGCCTCGGCTGGGTAAGACAAGAGTCAATATGTGGGTTCATGCTTCGAGTACTGTTAAAGCAAGGTGAAGCGGCGCGCCCGCCGTGCCAAAATCCGCCGAAAATAATGTGAGAGCGAGGGCTCCAAGCTTATGACAGCCGGTCTGGGGTTGGTCTTGAGCCTGCCCTGGCGGCCGCGGACAGGGATCAGGATGGCCCGGAAAAAGCCGCTCGTTATTGTGACTCGCAAGCTGCCTGAGGCCGTGGAAACACGGATGTGCGAGCTATTCGATGCGCGGCTCAATGTCGATGACCAGCCGTTGCCGCGCAGCGCCCTCGCCGAAGCGTTGCAAGCCGGCGAAGTGCTCGTTCCAACGGTGACCGATAGGATCGATGCCGAGCTCATCGCCCTCGCTGGGTCGAGGTTGAAGCTTATTGCCAATTTTGGCAATGGCGTCGACAACATCGACGTGGCTTGCGCCATCGAGCACGGGATGACGGTCACGAATACGCCAGGCGTCCTCACCGAGGACACCGCCGATATGACCATGGCGTTAATACTCGCAGTCGCGCGGCGGCTGGTCGAAGGGGCCCTGATCATCCCGGCGGACGAATGGGCCGGGTGGGCGCCAACCTGGATGCTCGGTCAACGGATCGGCGGCAAGCGGCTCGGAATCGTGGGCATGGGCCGCATCGGCCAAGCGCTCGCCCTCCGTGCTAGGGCATTTGGACTGCAGATCCACTATCACAACAGGCGCCCCATCTTACCAGAAATGGAAGAGGCGCTCGAAGCCACCTATTGGGAATCCCTCGACCAGATGCTCGCCCGGATGGACATCGTTTCAATCAATTGTCCGCACACCCCTGCGACCTATCATCTGTTGTCCGCCCGCCGGCTCAAATATTTGCGGCCCCACGCCATCCTCGTCAACACAGCTCGCGGAGAAATCATCGATGAGCCCGCTCTGACCCGGATGCTTGAAGCGGGGGAACTCGCGGGCGCGGGGCTCGACGTATTCGAGCATGAGCCGGCTGTCTCGCGCAAACTGGTCAGTCTCGCCAAGGCGGGCAAAGTCACGCTGCTGCCGCATATGGGATCGGCGACCGCAGAGGGCCGCATTGCCATGGGCGAGAAGGTCATCATCAACATAAAGAGCTTCATGGACGGTCACCGTCCGCCCGACACGGTGCTGCCCGCCATGCTTTGACCGCAGGGCCCAAACCCTCAATGTTGCGAGTGAATATCTGGAGGCGGCGGGTGCGTTGGCTCGCGATTGAGCAGTGCAAGCTGGCCGGCGATGAAATTGGGATCGCTCCAACTGTCGTCTTCGTCGGGGAGCCAGCGCGCGCGGATATAACCCGACCGGTCGATCAGAAATTCGGCATGAACCTCCGGAACTCTGACCACGTCCATTTTCCGGTTGTGGAAGCTGCGAGTATATAATCCGTAAGTCGCAACCACGTCCTCGATATCGTGATCGGCGAGGAAAATTTTCCCCTTCGCCAAATCGCGCAGCGGCTCGCAAATCTTGCCAGGGGCAACGAGGATTATCTTGGCGCCGGCGTTCTCCAGTCCCTCCCTTGCCTGCAGCAATTGTTCGAGGCGTGCGCGGTCTTGCTCGAAGCTTGTCTGCGAACAGGGAAACAGCACCAAGAGAAACGCGGATTTGAGTTGATAATCGGTCAAAAGCTTAGAGGCGCCGGTTTCATCGGTAACTTGAAAATCCGGCGGCCCTAGCCAGTATTGGCCGACAAAGACCCTCGGTTCGATGGTGCGGGCCTGGTAGCCAACGGCGAAAGCGCCGAGAAAGTTGATGACGTCCCAGCGCTCTTCATAGGTGAGCGCGTCGGCAAAGCCCGGCATGGAAGATCCTTCAAAGCCGTGGGTTATCCACCAGTAAAGGTCTCCCGCGGTATGCAGAGCGGTGTGCGGCGCCGAAAGATCGGCCGGCTTCAGGTTAACCGGCATGCCCGATGCCAATGGGCCGTCGCCATGCCCGCTCGTTCCGTGGCAAGGCGTGCAATTGTCCTCATAGTGTTTAAGTCCCCCGGCAACGGAGTTTACCGAGAAAGGAATATCGGTCGTAAGGTAAGTGTCCGGATAAGCCTTCACCGAAATCGCCGGAAAGGCGAGGCCGCTTCCTGCCAGAGCGGCACCAACGCCTGTGGCAAGGCAGGCATTGGCTCCGAGCCGGAACCAGCGCGGCTTGATCGCCGGGATAAACCGGAACGCCACAACTGCGAGGCCCGCCGCGAGTAGCAGGGTGCCGCCGATCAGCTGCGTGGGAACCCAGGCAACAGGCCAGGTCGCGGCGAGCGAGAAGCGGAACGGCAGCGGCCAGAAGATATTTTCGTGTTCGGGGGGAGCCAAACCCGCCATGTCCGAGGCCACGACAACGATGAGGAAGGCGAAAATGGTTTCGACCTTCACCCGGCTGGCGTAGCTGCGAATGATCGAATCGGAAGGCTTAAGCTCAAGCATCGGCAAGAACTTCCGCTGCAGGCCAGAAGCAATGGCAAGGACTCCGCCCAGCAACGCGAGCTTAACGAGCAGTAAATAGCCATACTGCGTCCCAATCAGGGAAGGAAAATTGCGGACTAAAAACCACGTCAAAAGCACGCCGGTGGCGATAATAATGCCCATGGCAACCGTCGCCACCCGCGAGAAGCGGCGCAATACGACCGCCGCCAATTGTCGCGTGTCGTCGGCAACCGGACCCGCTCCAATCATTAGCAGGAGCGCGGGCAGGCCGCCAAGCCAGACGGCCAAGGCGAGACGATGGGCCACCGAGGACAGAACGCCAGCAATCTGCTGATCGAGTGTCACCGGATGGCTGTTGAACGGGTAGGCGGCCAGTCCAAGGCCCGCGACGAGTGCCGCGCAGAGTAACGCCCGGCCGGAGGCCACCGGCTTCTTGACCGTGACCCAGGCAATCGCCGCCGGGATACAAGCGGCCATGGCACAAGCGATCTCGAAAATCGCGATCCGGCCGACGCCGGTCTTGAGGAGGAAGGTCGCGATCACCGAGGGTGTAATGGACAAGGCGCCGACTCCAGCTGCGGCCGCGGCGGAACCGGCCACGCTCGCCCAAGTGGCGGCGGCGCCAACAACAGAGGCTACCAGCACCGCAAAAACGACACGCTGGCGCCAAATAGCTCCCCCCGCCGGGAGAAGGGCGTCCCGCGAGTACCAGACGAGCGTGCTGGAGCCCACGATGATAGCGGCTGCCAAGGTTGCGATTGCTCTAACGAGGGCAAACGGATCAAACATAGCCCTGCGGCCTACTTAGGCTTGACAGTGAAGCTAAGCTTATCGTCGACCGTGTGACCGTCAACGGACAAAACATGGTATCCGATCACGACGACCCCAGCCGGCACATTGTCTGGAAAATTGACAATCAGCAACTTCCGGTCGGAACTGTCGCCGCGGCTGGTCAAAGAAATTTGCGACCCATTGGCCGGAACTATCCACACTTTGGCAAATGCCGGCTCGACCGCCTCGTTAAACCAAAGCTTCAATTCCTTTGGCGCCGTCTCGAGGACCGCCCGCGCGGCAGGGTCGGATTTGGTAAGACGCGAATGCGCGGAGGCTCCGGCGGTCCCTAAACCAAACCCAAGCAAGGCTACAAAACAAAAAGAGAGGGTTCGTTTCAAGTTCATGGCGTAGCCCATCGTCTGGCAGCTCCTTGCTAAATGGTGTCCCCACGGCATTCGGACAATGTGGCCGGCTGACCTTAGGTTATCGGCGGATGCTAACGCCGCGTGATAAGGCCGTTTCTAACCTTGATCAATTTGCGACAATGCCGCAGGGGCTTCCCCGGCACGCGAACGTGGCAAAAAAGCCATAGTGGGAAACGAAAGCACGATGGCAAGCACTGATCGTTTGACAAAAAGTCAATATCGCGTGAACCCTTGGGGCATAAAAACATGGAGGGATTGTTATGACCGGTGCTCTCAGACTTTGCGCGGCCTCTCTCG